>CAZRWV010000048.1:0-8413 GCA_964603965.1 uncultured Candidatus Saccharibacteria bacterium | reverse complement strand
AAGTTGGCGGCTGGCCGCACAAAGGTGGTGTACATGCCGCTCACGAAGTCATCATCCTTGGCAGTTTCGTAATATTCACCCAGCATGTAGACCACGATAGCCGTCTCGTCCTCTTGGATAGCTAGCTCACTGTGGCGGCCGTGAATCAACGGATGCCATGTGCTGCCGATGGCACGGTCTGGCTGAAACTTGTGCGCCAGGTAACCATCTGGGCTGATAATGTCGCGGCAAAAGCTGAAGAAGCGCTTGGGTTCATCGGTGTAGCCCAGGCGGATCAGTGGCCACATGGCATAAGCGCCGTCACGCGGCCAAACGTAGCTGTAATAGTCGCGGCCGTAGTTATAAATGCTGGAATCGCAGCTGGCGATGATACCGCCGCGCTTATCGGCATGGGCCTTAATGACCATTAGCGACTTCTTGATCGCTGCCTGACGCTCGGTTGCCATACCCTTGATGTGCGGCTTGGCCGTCTCCAGCCAGTCACTCCAATACCCACGCGTCTGGTCCAGACGAGAGGAAAGACCAGATTTGAGCAGCTGATCTTGGACTTTTTCGGCGCTAAACTGCGAATCGGCGGCGATAACCCAGTAATCTACCACGTCGCTCGATTGTGGCGCTACGCTAAGAGTACAGCGCACCACGGTGTCGACGCCGCCGTGCTCCACGGGGTTACCGCTCAGTTCGCCGTCTTCAGCGTCACGCCAGGTGCCTTCCTTGCCCTCGATGCCATAGTTGCCGACCGAGAACTGGTCTAACCCGGCACCATTGGCCGTCTGGGCGTACACCAACAAACAGCAGCGCCCCTTGTAGTCCAGCAGGTAGTTGCCCTCTGGCACATACAGCGCGGTGTCGCCGCGGCCACCGCGGCTAATCTGGAACACCTGGTGGAAAAAGATACGCACGTCGCGGGTCTGGCCCAGCAGATTGTGAATCGTTACCTGCCGGCAAAACACGTTAAACTCTTGGTCCACAAAATCACGCAGCTCCAAGCGCAGCTGCAATCGGTCGTTCTGCATGCTAATTTGGCTGACCAGCGCATCACTCTCAAAATCAACCTGCGTGGACCAACCCTCGTCGTCCACCCACGAAAAGTCGCCGTCCACCCACAGGCCTATGCGGTGCGACAGACTGCGAGCCGTGGTCAGGTTGTCGAGCCCGACGTAGGGGTAATAGAAATCATGCACCAAGCCGTTTTCGTTAAGACCGACGGTCAGACTACCGTTGCCGAGCATCACGGGGCGGCCCATTAGACGTCTATTCCTTTGGCAGCCAGGCGGAATTTGACGTCATGCCAGGCATTCATGAAGTTGATGTACGCCTCATACGGTGTGTCGTAGGGGCTAAAGTAAGCGTGCACGTCGCCGTCACTGAACCACTTGGTACACATATAGTAGAAATGGTCGCTGGTAGTCAGGCGGCGCCAATCTTCGATCAACGCCAGGTCGCCGGTGCCTATCACCTGGTCTTCCAGGCTATATAGCGCTTGGATGGCGCCAGTTTGCATACTATTGCCCAACCAAGCCGTTAGGTCGCGCTCGGTGTCGGCCCATGTTACGGTGTGGGGCATGTCTACGCGGTCGACCGGCTCGAACGCATCAGCGGCCTCGCTGACGGTCATGAACGTGTGGTAGTCGTTACGCAGCCACTCGGTGGGCAGATGGCTCAGGAACTCGAAAATACCAGTGTCATCCCATTGGTGCTCACCGAACGTCTCGTAGTCCATGAACAGGTCAAAGTTGGTGGCCTGCTGGTTAGCGGCCAGCCAATGTACGAACTTGTCGGCTGTGAGCGGCCATTCGGCCCAGTTGCGGTCACCAAAGCGGAAAGCGATGTCGTCGCTCAGCTTGTAGTTTTTCATCAGCAGCTTGATATTCTGCGTGTACGTAGGCTGATAGACGTAATTGGGGCTGCGCCAGCCAAGCACTGGATCCCAACCTTCTGCCAGGATAGCCCTGTAACCGGCCTGGTCGGCCCAGTAGGCCAGGTCGTTGTTGTAGCTGAGTTCGGTGTTGCGGAAGACTTTGGGCGTTTGGCCGAACACTTGCTGAACCTTTTCGGTGTGCATACGCACTTGGCGCTCAAACTCCGCACGGCTATAAAAGAACGCTAGGCTGTGGTGATACGTTTCGCCGACGATTTCCACGCGGCCGGTATCGGTCAGTCGCTGGAACGAACGCAGCGCTTCTGGTGCCCATTGCTCCAGCTGTTCAATAATGGTACCAGTAATCGACAGGCTGAGCTTGAACTGCGGATTGTCGTTGAGTAGCTGCAGCAGACGGGCATTGGTTGGCAAGTAGGACTTTTCGGCCACTTTGTGGACGATGCGTTCGTTGCTGGTGTTGCTGTCGTACGGGGCGTTGAAGTAATCGTGGCTGATGCCGCTGTCGAAGATGGTGTAGTGACGAATGCGATACGGCTGGTGCACATGCATGTACAGCACAATGGCTTTTTTGTCGTTCGTAGCCTTTGTGCCGTCGCTGTTCATGCGATTGCTCCTACCACGTGCTGGTTGTACAGGTCAACCACTTTGCGACTAGCACCGTCCCACGAAAACCGTTCATATTCGCGCCGGGCGTTATCGATCAGATTGTCGCGCAGAGCATCGTTCTGCATCACGGCTGCAATCTGGTTGGACATTTCGTCGATGTCCCAATAGTCAACTTTTAGACAGTTGTGCAACACTTCGCTCACACCCGACTGGCGGGTAACCAACGCCGGCGTGTTGCCGTAGCCAATGGCTTCGAGCGGCGTCAGACCAAACGGCTCGGATACCGACGATAGCACAAACAGATCACCAATGGCAAAGGCGTCGCGCAACCGTTTACCCCGCTGGAAGTCAGTAAACAATACGTTGCCGCCAATGCCCAAATCGGCCGCTAAACGGATCAACTCATAGTACTGCTCACCGCTACCGACGATCAGGAAAATGGTCTTGGGTGATCTGTATACGACCTCTTTGGCAGCATGGAGCAGGTTGGTCAGGCCCTTTTGGACGGTTAGCCGGCCCACATTCACAACCACACGGTACCCTAGCGTACGCATGGCTTGCAGGTACTGATACGTGTTATCACCGCTGATGGGTTCAATATCACCCGGGTCGATGCTGTTGTGTACCACCTCAACCTTGTCGGCTGGTACGCCATAGTCGCGCACGATGCAGTTTTTGGTGTGCTGACTGACGGCGATAACACGGTCGGCCAGGTGTACGGCCAGCTCTTCGATTTCGCGGACTAGCGGGTTGCCGCCCACACCGCCGGCACGGTCCGATTCGATGGAGTGCAGGTGTAGAATCATCGGGCAGCCGGTCTTTTCCTTGGCTCGCATCGCGGCGCGCGCGGTTAGCCAGTCGTGAGCATGAATGATGTCAAACTCTCGCTCATCGACCAATCGGGCGACTGCATGCTCGTACAGCTCTTGTTGGTCATAGATGTTCAGCCACACTTCGGAGCCGTCTTCTTTGATGTACTTGTAACTGTCATAAGCTATACCGGAGCGTAACACAGTCGCAACGCCCTGTGGTGTGGCCGCCGTCACAGTCATAAAGTCGATGCCGTGATCGGCGGAGTAGGGCAACACAAACTCAATATCCACATCGTCATGCTTAGCCAGCGATTTACACAGCTGCAAGCAAGCGGCGCCCAAGCCTCCACTGTTGTGGGGTGGGAGCTCCCATCCTAGCATCAAAACCCGCATGTTCTAAATGGTATCTTCTGTTTATGTTGTATCAGATAGGATTATAGGGCAACGAGGCAGTCTAGCACAACCATTTTCTGCTGCGATTATTAATTATGTTTCAGAAAGCACGCGTTGCAGGGCAATTTCCAGGGCGGCTTGGCGATAACTCGTGCGATTTTTAGTAGCACGTTTTAGCATTGCTTGGGCGGGTGCAGTCAGTAGGTCGGCGAGCTTTTGATTGACTTGTTGCTCGGTCCAATGTTCGCCTGCCAGGTTCTGTTGCCATTCCAAGCACGATACGATCACGCCGCCGGCGTTGGCGATAATGTCGGGCAGGATAGCAATGCCGCGACCCTCAAGTGAGGTTTGGGCGTCGGCAGTTACCGGGCCATTGGCCAGCTCCACGATAACGCCAAGCCGCAACGGGTCCATCACCTGATGCACGTTATCTTCTGTAATCGCATCCTCCAGTGCGGCCAGCACCAAGACGTCGGCATTAACGCCGATAATCGCTTCTCTTGGTTGTGGTTCGACATCTTTTAGATCGTCCAGGTCTTCTGGCCGCGGCTCGCTCGCTGCAGTTTTGGTGATATCGATACCTTCTTCGCGAACCCAGGTATGCTTGCTGTTTGCCACAGCCACAAGCTTAGCCTGCGGACAGAGCTCGCGCAGCGTCTTGGCAAAGAAATAGCCGACATTGCCAAAGCCCTGCAATGCCACGGTAAACGGCTGATCGCGCTGGACGTCACTCAGATATTCCATCAGAGTGATCACTCCACCGCGACCAGTTGCCGCTGCACGTCCTTCCGAACCACCATTGTCTAACGCTTTGCCCGTAAAACAGCCAGGGTCTTTGTGCCCAACCGTCTGTTCGAACTCATCGAGCATCCAGCCCATAATCCGGCCATCGGTATTGACGTCCGGCGCCGGAATGTCTTTGTTGGAGCCGATGTACGGCGCCAATTGGCGGGCGTAGTCGCGTGACAGCTCCTCCAGCTCGGCATCGCTCAGCGCGCGCGGATCAACAGCCACGCCGCCTTTGCCGCCACCGAGCGGCAGATCAGCTGCCGCCGTCTTTAGCGTCATCAGCGTAGCCAATGCTTGTACCTCATCGAGCGTGACGTTCGGGTGGAAGCGAATGCCGCCTTTGTATGGCCCCAGCTTCCTGTTGTGCTGCACACGGTAGGCTGGATATTCCTTGCCGCCGGCATGGACCACAAAGCTATGCACATGCTCCGGCTGCAGAAATGCCTCAACGACCTCATGCGAATAACCCAAATGTTTTGCCGCTTGGCGAATGCCGGCTTGAGCCGACGCGAGCATAGTGTTCATAGCGCTTACCGCCTCCCTCTGCCCACCCAGTATACGCCCCATGCGGCTGTGAGGGTATTTACTGCTCACCAAGAGCTAAACGGCCAGAATGGTTTGCGTGAAGGAGTACCCGTAGGCCTATGACAGAATCGCTCAGCCTAACCAGTCCGGCGTTTGACCAGGGTGGCAAGATACCGCTCAAGTACACCGTTGATGGGGGGAATGTCAGTCCACCGCTCACCATCAGTGGTGTCAGCCCGGACGCCGAAAGCCTGGTACTGATCCTGGACGATCCCGATGCCGCCACCGACCCACACGGCCCGGGTCGGGTATACGATCACTGGGTTGTGTTTAACATCCCCGCGTCGACGACCGATATTCCCGAAGGCAAACTGCCACATGGCGCAGTACAGGGCCAAAACGGCTCTGGACAGAATAAGTACAGTGGCCCTGCGCCGCCCATCGGCAGCCATCGATACTTCTTTCGGCTGTACGCACTGGGCGACGAATTATTATTGGAGGACAGTGTCACCAAAGCCGATGTACTGGCGGCACTGAAGCCGGTGCTGCTAGCTCAGACAGAGCTGGTCGGCACCTATCAGCGGCAAACCACATAAGTCTATAAGAGGGGAGGTAGCACCATGCCCAAATCACGCGAAGGCGACGACATGCCCGAAACGCTCAAACGTTCCCCAGAGAAAGCGCAGCGCACCTGGAAGAAGACAAAAGAGAGCGCCACCAAGACATACGGCAAAGGCGAACGAGCCAGCCGGACGGCGATTTCTGCCGTCAAGCATACTTTCGAAAAAGTTGGTGACCGCTGGCAGCCAAAAGATAAAGCCGGGCCGTCCGACCCACGTGCCGCCAAGCCCACCGCAGAGGCTCGAGCTGGTCGCGGCAAGACATATGGCGGTGTGGACGTGCTGGGCTCCACGCGTCCGCAGCTGAAAGACCAAGCCAAGAAGCTGGGCGTAACCGGCTATTCAACCATGACCAAAGACCAGTTGGGGGATGCAATCAATCGAGCGAACAAGCGCAAAACCGCCCAAGCACGCCGACAACCCAAGAAGTAAGGGGGTCCGAGGCCTGCTGCTGGCCGGCCAGATCGGCCTGGTTGGCGGGTTGCTGGTTTGCTTTGTGCTGCGGCCGGGTATCATAGCCGGTCCAAAAGGCTTTAGTAATTACGGCGTACTGGTCCGCACGATTGTGCCATATACGCTGGCATTTCTGGTGGCTGCCGCCTGTACCGTGCTGGCCGCCCGCGGACTAGAGTCCACCGAGCCGCAGGTGGCACGTTTGCGGCAAGGCTTGTACCTGTTAGCCATCCTGTATACAACGGTTCTGCTCAGTACGTACCCTTACCACTCTACTCCCGTACTCCGCAGCTTGCACCTCGCCGCCGGAACAACGCTGTTTGCGTGGCAGGTGCTGTTCGCCGCTTGGCTGGTGCGTTCAGCCGGCCGGGATTGGCCCAATGACGGTTTGTTCACACTGCTACTCATCGGATCACTGCTGTCGCTCTTGTCGCTAACGGGGTTCGCTCACTCGTTGGCCCGGGGACAGGCGCTTACCATTGTGGCGTTCGGGCTGATCCTGCTACGCAGCTCCGCGCGAATCGCGACTGGCCCAAAGACAGCTTAGCGCCGCTCGTCGAAATGCGACCGATTGTCTGTATAGCTGACTTTTTTATCCTGGACATACTCGGCTATGCCGCAGTAGAAGTCCGTGCCCGCAATGACCTGTTCTAGATAGAGCGGGATGTGATCGACAGTGTCCGGATTGCTCAGAAAATCATCAATAGTTCGCCAGGCAATCGTGCCTTCATTTGATTCCGCATGAGGATCGCCGCTAAAGCCACGCGCCACAAAGATATACATCTCGTTGATGTAGCCATTGTCGACGATGCGGATAAACGTGCCCCGGAAGTTCATCTGCTCAACCTCCAGCCCGGCTTCTTCCAAAAACTCCCGGCGCGCTGACGTCTCGATGTTCTCGCCGGGTTCTACCTTGCCACCAAAGCCGGAGATCTTGCCTGGATAGATCTTCTTATCTTTGTTGCGCTTTAGAGTCAGTACTCTATTGCCGTCGACCAGGAAAACCATGGTGAGCGGAGCGATTTTGTAGGAGTTAAGATCTGTCATACCAACATAGTAGCAAGAAACGCAGTTTTCAGTGCCTACTGGCGTAGATGCCCTGCGCAACACCAGCCATAAACGAACCAAACAATGCCCAGTTCCCGGCCAGTTGGACAGTTCTTTGCAAGATCGTCGGGACAGGGTCTGCATCGGCCCCTGCAAGCTCTGTGGGTCGTGGCTCCTCTGTGTGTTGCATGGCGCGCTCTACTACATCGCGTAACCGATTGCTCATTATCTGTTGAGCTACTGCAGACGCTGCGTGACCAACGGAGAATATTGCCGCAAGGACAATCCCCGCTGTAGTTGTTGCCTCGAGCACAGAGTTACTCGGCCAAGCAGCTAGCTCCCTTGCCTCAACACCCACCACAAACGCGCCGAGCCCACCATACAATGTATTCGTGCCAAGGATATCCCGTATCTCCCTCTGGCCTGCCTCTACCCTCGCAACGTCGCCATCACGAGCACCGCGCACGGCATCGTAGTAGGCGCGGCGAACGGGGCCTTTACCAATGAAAGGCGCACGTCCCACAAGACTCACGAACGAAGAGGAAGCAGACATGGCAAAGTTATACTATACCATATCCTAATCGACGTTTACGTCAGTTTCTGACCCACCCTCACTTTTGACCAAATAAGAAAAACGACCTACAGTTTTGGTTATCCAACTAAAACAGAAAGGTCGTTTTCCATGTCCACAGTACAAAGAATACGTGCCGCTGTAAAGCGGCTGGAACAAACCTACGTCACCAAAGCCAAAGCCCGCCGCTTCATGTGCGGTGTGAGTACACTGTCTTTGGAGCTGTTTGTTTCGCTCAATGCCGCCGGACGGCAGTGCGCTCCCAACCGTTCGACAGGTGAGAACCGTATTCGCCGGACGGTAACTGACACGAACCTTGCCGACCAATTGCAAACCCTGCTCGTAACCGAGACACTCGGTAAGGCGCGGGGCTACTGGTACTGCTCGCTCGACCACTCCCAGTTTGGCCCGTTCTGTATTGCGGTATTGGCGGTATCCATGCGCAAAGGCAGAGCGACAACCGTCTGGGCCCAAGTGAATATCTCCGGGGCGGCGCTCATTGCACCGCTGCTTGTAGCCCTGGAGGAGCTGCTCCGGTGCCTGGCCGTCACGGCACCCGAACTGAAACCGGTACTGGTCATGGACAGATGGTTCGCCAGCGACAAGCTGTTCACTCTATTTGAGCAGTACGGCGTGTACTTCATTGCCCGGAGCAAAGGCGACAAGCTGGTACAGCTCCCTTGGGATCCCAGCTGGTGGCGGGAGCCGCTTGGTG
>CAZRWV010000047.1:0-8484 GCA_964603965.1 uncultured Candidatus Saccharibacteria bacterium | reverse complement strand
CAGATCGTCAGCCTGACCGGCGGCTCAGTAAACCTGCGCGTGGAGGGCGGCCACGAGCTTAGCGGCAGCATCGAACTCAAGACCAGCAAAAACGCCACCGTGGCGCTGCTGGCGGCAAGCCTGCTCAACCAAGGCACCACGCGGCTCAAGAACGTCGCCCGCATCGAGGAAGTCAACCGGCTGGTCGAAGTACTAGTGAGCATTGGCGTGTCGGTGCGCTGGCTACGCGGCCAGAATGGCCATAACGACCTGGAGATCAAACCACCGGCCGTGCTCAAGCTGAACCAGATCGACGCCGAGGCGGCTCGCAAGACTCGCTCGGTGCTGATGTTTATTGGCCCGCTGATCGGCCGCTACAAGCGGTTCCAGATTCCCTATGCTGGCGGCTGTGAACTGGGCCGACGCACGGTGCGGCCGCACCTGTACGCGCTGGAGGAGTTCGGCGTCGACGTCGACACCACTACCGGCCACTACGACGTGACGGTCAAGCAGCACCTGCCCGAACGGCCCGTGATCCTGTACGAATCCGGCGACACCACTACCGAGAGCGTCCTGATGGCCGCAGCCGTCACCACGGGCGAGACGGTTATCAAGATGGCCAGCGCCAACTACATGGTGCAAGAGCTATGCTTGTTCCTGCAGAAGCTGGGCGTGCGTATCGAAGGCATTGGCACCAGCACGCTGCGCGTCCGCGGCGTGGGCGAAATCCGCAAAAACGTCGCCTACGAACCCACCGAAGACCCAGTGGAGGCCATGACGTTCCTGTCGGCCGCCATTGCCACCAACTCATCCATCACCATCCAGCGCGTGCCGGTGGAATTCATGGAGCTGGAGATGCTCAAGCTGGAGAAGATGGGCCTGCAATACCACTGGAGCAACCCTGGGAAAGCCGCCAACGGTTACACCGACCTAGCCGACCTGACGGTCGAAAAGCACAACGGCAAGCTGCAAGCTCCCGAGGAAAAGATCCACCCCAACGTCTTCCCAGGCCTAAACATCGACCACCTGCCTTACTTTGTGCCGATTGCCGCTGTGGCGCAGGGCCGCACCATGATCCACGACTGGGTCTACGAAGACCGCGCCCTGATGTACACCGAGATCAAGAAGCTGAATGTGGACCTGGAACTTGCCGACCCGCACCGCGTGTACGTGAACGGTCCCACCCGCTGGAAACCGGCCGACCTAACCGCACCGAGCGGCATCCGCCCGGCCGTAATGCTACTGATCGGCATGATGGCCGCCCCCGGCGTCAGTACACTGCGCAACGTCTATACCATCAACCGCGGCTACGAAGACCTGGCCGAGCGATTGAACAGCCTGGGCGCGCAGATTACTGTGTTCCAGGATATGTAAACACCTCTGGGCTAGTTGCCATCTTCCATCGCCTGATACCCTGCCAGATCATTGATTGCCAGGCCGCCAAATACGTCGCTCCGTCCCAACTCGTCCTTTACGTAGCCATATTGGGCCGACAATTCAGTGCGCGTATCGCCATAATAGGTGATCTTGGCAGGCTCAACATCATTCACTTCTTGACCGATGATTACCCGCACGCGAGGAGCCTTCAGGCGTGCATAATCGACTTCAGTGCGCGCATGTGCGATTACGCCGTCATTCCCACGAGCCGCGTTGCGATACGCCATTACTACAATGTTGCTTTGCGGCAGGGAATTCAGCCGATCCATCAGATGAAATAGTACCGGGCCTGTCTTCTCGCCCCACGTGACTGAAGGAATATTGCCATTTTCGTTATCAAACCAATAGGGCACCGCAAAACCCAATTCGAGTTTTTGGTGCGTTTTATTCACGTACTCACCATTCGCCTGCACCAAACGATCGGCCATCGTTAGGTAATCGACCAGTACCAGGCTCTTGACCGTTTCCGAGCCGGTGCTGAATCCCTCCTGATTGTACGATTCAATGTCAAACTCCATACCCGCAAGCTGCGCGTCGCGGTGGTGTGTGTTATATTCTTGCACGAACGCAAGGATCCCTAGCGGTATACGCTGCTTATCGCCGTCACTCCAGCTGGTGTCGCCGGCCGCTGCGAATACCCGAATACCCCTCTCTTGCATAGCTGTGACGTAGGCGTCAATTGCAGTTTCCAGCTTTTGTCGGTCACTCGTACGCCGCTGCGTGTCTTGTCCATTCAGAATATCTGCATAGATGCCAATATCTACGTACACCGCGTTGAGTTGGTGCATGTGCATAAAACTCGCCATATCCTGGAGTGCCTTTGGCTTTTTGGTTTGTATGTTCGACCAATCCCATACCGCATTGGTGTAATTGTTGGGGAAATAGCGACGTATTGGCAGCTTATCGACACCGTAGCGCATGCCCCAGGCCACGCCAGCGCCTAACACCAGGATTAACAGTGCACTTATGGTCAAGCCGACTCTGCGAAAGAATTTCCTCATTATTGCACCTCCTGTGCTGCGGTGATCGCTTGCATGATCAGGCTTTTATCCACCCGCAGACCTGCCTGGGTCATGACAGGATCGTAAGCGGGCAGGCGTGCTGCCAGCCAGGCGTCGGTGCGCCAGCGCAGATCATAGTTCAACAACTGATTGAGTAGTTCCGGGTGCTCCACCCCGTATTGACTGACGGCTTTGTGGGCAATCGCTCGCGGATTGTCGCCCTGGTCTACCGATACAACCAGATATGTTGCGTCGGGTGGCGCCGGCACCACCGTTCCCGACACCGCAACAGCGTCGTATTGGAAAGCACTTTCATCTCCGCTCAGCTGTTCGCTTTGGATCTTTCTGAACAAATGCACGTCGTTCAAAAAATGGTTCACGCTAAAGTACCACGAGCCGGCAATGATCGCCATGACAAACACATATTCGGCAATCAGCCGGCGACCCGGTGCATGCCGATGCAACCGTTGTGTCAAATATTTCGCCTTCTCGTTCAACCAGTAAAAATGAGCGATGAACCGGCACATTGTAAGCCCCAGAGAGTATAACGGCGTAACGAGTATCGTGGTATACCAGTCTCTAAAGCCCAGACGGAACCATATGACCGTGTTGAGCGCCAGATAAAACCCGTACGCCAGCAAGGCGTTAGCCGGCCGCATAATCATGGCCCAGATAAACAAGATACGCAACGGATCGGTCAAGTAAATGTATGTCAGATACGCTTTTTCGGCCTTCAGGAGGTGGTGGAACTTAGGTGACAGCAGAACCCGCCAATACAGTACAAGCAGTTCCGGTGTGGCGAGCGACCAGCTGAGGGCACGCTGACGAAAGAGCGCCTTATACGTAGCCGGCGCCTTGGTAAGCACCAAGGAATCAGTGTACGTAATTCCTTTGCCTTCACCGTAGAGATGTGCGAGCAACGTGCGCTGCTCATCTTCCCCAGCAAACTGCCCAGAATGCAGCGTTCTCTGCTTTAGCAGATCCTTAGTACGGTACAGGCCAATCGCACCCGAAATATTGCCGATCGCTCCTCTTGTTGCACGCAGGTTCTTGCTTATCTGCATCGTAACGCGATATTCAAAGCGCTGCAGTCGGTTAATAAGTGTTTGGGCCTGCACGGGCATCACATTGAATGCCACCGCTGTGTAGCCCTCGTCGAGCAAACTCGTTGGAATGAGCGTTTTACCGATGAGCGCATCGTCGTCCAAAAGTAGCACATACGGCGTCTTTACAAGCGGCATCGCATCGTGAATACTACGCACTTTGTGTTTGTGCTCGTTATCCAGCACACGCACTCCCAGAGCACGCGCCAACTCAACCGTCCGGTCGGTTGAGCCATCAGACACCACAATGATCTGGTTAGCCGGTACATGCACGAGCGCATCGCGGATCGTCTCCTCGATGACGTTCTCGCCGTTCTTGCAGGCGATTACCACCGATACCTTGCGGGGGTCAAACGACACCTTTCCCTGTGGGGCGCGGCGGCGGTGCATATGAGCCAGCATGAACAGTCCGTCGGTCAGCAGCGACAGCAGCAAAAAGACGTAGAAAAACGAGTTCAGCGTAATGATTGAGGAGAAAACGTAAAAACTGATAACGATAAAGAACAGGATTCCGAGAATCACCGATGACGCCAGTAAGTTACCAAACCAGCCAAATATACCCCTCACTATCCGTAGTATCGTTCGTCCGATCAAGGCCTGTCTCCCCTATTCCTGCAGCTACTGTCACACTTCTGTACGGTCCCGAGCCAACCATTACCACACTTCGCGGCGTATTGCGCGAACCCACATGCTTCTGATTTATCATATCGTGATTTGCATATCAGACAAGTACTACTCGTAGTATTTTGCGCATCATGCAGGCCTTGCGGGCGAATCATTGTATGCTATGGCATATGTTTGATGTACAATGTACTACATGTCTTGGTTTAAGAAGTTCTATAGCTGGTTACTGACCGCAGCACTGCTGGTGGTGGGTCTGGGCGGCACCCTGCTCTGGAACGCCGTAATCCACACAGCCAACCGAGCCGCCGAAACGCCAATAGAACGCGCCGTCGCCAACCTCCCATCCCGGCACGGGCTAGTTCACGAAGGCATCATGACCACCGTATTCTGGGTAGGCGAAACCGCCGACAGCGATAACGCGCAGATCAGCAACGTACCCAGCGCTTGGGACGAAAACTGGCAAGCCAGCTACGGCGGCGTGGACAACCCGGATCACCGTAGCGGCCTTCTGCCCACCGGTTTCACCCCGCACGAAAATCCGTTCTACTTTGCCCTGCCTTACGCCGACCTAACAGAGGACGGCGCACGCAAGGCCTCGTCCAATAGCTGCCTGCCCTACACCGCCAGCACCAATGACCACTACTCCTGGTGCAAGAACGTCTGGATAGCAGTCAGCTACGGCGGCAAAACCGCCTACGCCCAGTGGGAAGATGTGGGACCCCTGCTCGACGACGATACCAACTACGTGTTCGGCGCTGCCGCCCCGCGTAACACCTTTGGCGCCCGCGCCGGCCTGGACGTTTCGCCGGCCGTTCGTGACTACCTGGGCCTGCATGGCGATGACCGCACCACCTGGGCCTTCATCCCCGCCACCGATATTCCGGGCGGCCCCTGGAAAGACATCGTCACCACCAGCCCCGGCTATCATCTATAGGACGGACCTATAGGTTTGGGTGACATATTATTGCGTTCGTCTCTATAAGATGCTATAATGATACATATGAAGAAGAGCCCGGTCGCACGCACTGGCCGCAAAACCGCTAAAGCAGCCGTCAAAGCTCCGTCAAAGCGCGCTCCAGTGAGCCGCAAGACTGCTAAACCTGCGGCAGCTCCCGCCGCTGTCAAACCCGCCAAGCCAGCCCACCCCAAGGCCACTATCACCTTCCGCCACAATGTTCTGCCACCCCTGATGGGCATCCTGGCGTTCTTGGGTGTGCTGGGCCTGCTGAACGGCCAATGGGTGATGGCCCAAGCGCAGTATTACATCATGCCACTGCACACGCAGAGCCGCGGCGTCGTGCAGCCCCTAGACCTCGACCCGAACGCCCAGCCCCGCCTGACTATCCCGAGCGTCGGCATCGACGTCCCCTATGTCACCGACGAACCCAGCTACGACGCCCCCAAGGTACAGCTGGCCCTGCGCCGTGGCGTGGTCCACTTCGGCACCACCGCACTGCCCGGCCAAATCGGCAATATGGTCATCATCGGCCACTCCAGCGCCGCCCTTTGGTCGCCTGGCCACTACAAATATGCCTTTACCCTGCTGAACAAAGTCCAAGACAAAGACCTCGTCTACATCGACTACAAGGGCGTGCGCTACATCTACCGCATTACCAGCCATGAAGTCGTCGAACCCGAGGACGTGGGCGTATTGGACCAGAACCGCACCAAGCCCGATCTCACCCTGATCACCTGTACCCCCACCGGTGTTAGCACACACCGACTGGTGTATCACGCTACTCAGATCAGCCCCGCACCAGCCGATGCCGAGTATGCCAACCCGGCTACCGGCCTGGGCAAGGCTCTTGAACTGCCTCGCTAAGCTACTAAACTAGCGCAACGGCCCAGTAAACTCGATCCTACAGTCAATACAGAGGTCTAACGGGGGTAGTTTATTTTATCTATTTTTGCGACGTAGTCGCTATATAGAGCCCGGGTAACGCACGTAGAGAGACCTTGCGGGCATTACACGGTCATAGCGGACTTGTACCGCTTGTTTTCCCAACCGCCCTCGTGGACGCGGAATCTGTGCAAGATTACGACTTCGACGAACGAGCGCAGGAAGACCCACATCATAACCCAACGGTACATGTAGATGTGTGGGAAGGCGCTCAAGATGTCGGTGCGGGCAGCTTTTAACGCCACCAGCAGTGTCAGGGCAAACATCAGGGTTACGTCGTACAGGAACGTCACGGCCAGCACGCCCAGCGAGCGGTGGACAATGGCCAGGTACGGCAGCAGCACGAAGTAGTTAACGATGAGCATCAAGTTCTGGATGATCTGGTACGACAGGTACATGTCGATACGCTGCGGGCGGAAGCCGATGCGGTGGCTGCGCACACCCTGCATGGTGCCACGGTTCCAGCGGGTAACCTGCTTAACGAAGTCGTGCAGGTTGCGCGGGTCCTGGGTGTACACTACGGCGCCCGGAATGAACTGGATCGGACCAAGCTTCTGGCGGTGGATCTGGATGGTGACGTCAAAGTCTTCGGTCATGGATTTGTTGGCAAAATTGACTTTGTCGAAGACATCGGCGCGGAAGCAGGATGTAGGGCCCGGGATCACGCTGATCACACCAACGAGTGATTGGAAGCGGCGGTGCAGCTCCATGCCGATGGTGTATTCCAGCACGCGGTACTGACTGACAGCCTCGCCAGGCAAGCTGCGCACGTAACCGGTGGCAGCCGCGTACTTGGGGTCGAGAGTGTCGCGGAACGTCTGGAAGTAACCGGGGGCAAAGCCGCCGTCGGCATCAGCGATGTGAATCCACTGGTAGCGCTTGGTCAGCTCGAACTTCTTGGCTAGCTTGGTCAATGCCAGACCCTTGCCACTGCGGCGAACGCGCACGGTGTTCTTGGGGCCAATCAGGCGACGCGCAATTGGACTGGTGTCGTCGTCGGAGTTGTCATCAACAATATAAATATGCTGCTTGGGCATACCGGCCTTGATGGCGCTGCGCACCGTCTTTTCGAGCACCAGGTGCTCGTTGTGGGCAGAGATAATCAGCGCGAGCATGTGTTTTTTCATCTAGTTGCTTCCTTTCGGCAGCGAGGTCAAAGCCTGCTGTACGGTTACGATACGGATGTCCGATTTGCTTAGGAAATCCAGCTGTTTGGTCATCTGCTTGGTGTCCAGGGCGTATTTGGAGTGGGCGTCGTCGGCCTGGTGGTAGGTGATGACCACCCAGGCGTTGCGCTGCTGCGCGTACTTGATCAGCTGCTGCAGCTGGGCAACGGTAGTGTCGGCTTCGATAGTGACGCCCACGATGTCGTAGCGGCTGAAGTTGGCCGGCACGTTCACGTCGTCGTCGGTGATGCCGTCGGCCAGGTTGCCATTGGTGTTGCGCTGGCTGCTAAAGACTTTGGAGATCAAGTTGACGGTGTGGCCGGTTTCGGCGCCGTATGGGCTGGCAAAATTCACTACACTGCCGTAGCGGTTGCCGAGCGTCTGTTTGCAGCCCTTGAGCTGCGCGTTAATCTCATGATCGCTGAGCGTCGTCAGGTCGGGGTGGGTCATACTGTGGCAGGCGATCTCGTGGCCGGCGTTCTGCATGGCAGCTATCTGGGCCCAGCTTAGGTACAGCGGGTCGTCTTCTACGCCGCCCAACAGATACTGCGTGGTGCGAATACCATCGCGCTGCAGCACCGGCATGGCGTCTTCGTACACCGATTCCCAGCCGTCATCAAACGTGACGCTGAGCAGCGGTTCGCTAAAGAGCACCGGACGCGGCTTATTGGCATCGGCAACGCGGGTTTGGAACGCGGGCAAGGGAGTTGCCTTGCGTCCCGTATCGTGCCGGAAAAAACCACCCAGCTCTACCAACGACCAGACCGGCACAACCAGCATGATTGCACAGATCAGCAGGTATCCCAGCAGTCGCTGCGGATCCTTAAACAACGTTGCCACACCTCGTTTCATAGCTTGTTCCACCAAAAACTTGGAGCGCTTAGCGCTGGCGAGCGCTGCGGGTGTACAAAATACCCCACACCACCAGACCGGCTGCTACTGCGGCCGCCAAGGAAATGACGATGTTACCACCAGTGTTTGGCAGGACTAGTACGCCCACCGTTGTTCCTGTTGCTACTACCGGACCGGCACCATGACCATACAGCATTGGTTTACTCCCTTTTATTTACTGAACCAGCTGCAGGACGACTTCCGGACGCATGCCGAAGGGTACGCGACCCTCAGCACGTCCGTAACTGTTGAACATGATTATACATGATTATGCCAATGTGTAAAGTATGTTCTAAAGCTATGCTTATGGTTACACTCGTCGTTCCATACTATCCACCCACCATACATCTTGGACACCTTCACCACTAAACTAGAAAGGAGTG
>CAZRWV010000046.1:3290-8517 GCA_964603965.1 uncultured Candidatus Saccharibacteria bacterium | reverse complement strand
CTTTAGCTCTAGTGTTGTGTTTTTAGCAACAGGAGCGATGGTGCGCTTGGGCAGCTCCAGCGGCAGCTTGTCGAAGCCATACAGCCGACCGACTTCCTCTACCACATCTTCGCGCGTTTCGATGTCGGTGCGCCAGAACGGCGCGGTCACGGTCAGTGCATCGCCATCTACGGCCACGCGGCATTCAACGCGTTCCAGCAGTTCGGCCATTTCCCCAGCGGTCAGACCAAAGCCCAGCCGTTCGTTAATAAACGCGGCCGTTACCGGCACGGGCGGATGGACCCACTCGCGGCCCGCCACTTGGCTGACGTCTTGAATCTCGCCCGCCAGCTTGCCGTCGGCCAGCACGCGGACCTCGTGGATCGCCTTGGCTAGCACAAACTGGTTCTGCAGCGGCGATTGGCCCTTGTTGAAACGTGTAACGGCATCGGTAAACAGACCGTGCGCCATGGAGGTACGGCGAATGGAATACATGTCGAACGAAGCGACTTCCAGGATGATGTTCTTGGTTGCATCGCTGACTTCGGTATCGGCGCCGCCCATCACACCACCAACGCCGATCAGGTGGTCGCCGCTGGTGATCATAATCGCCTCGGCGCGCGGCTCGATGGTTTTGCCGTTCAACAGCGCAATCTTTTCGCCCGGCTTGGGATAGCGCACGGTAATCTCAGCCGTATCACCACCGGTCAGCGCCCGCACCTTGTCGTAATCATAGGCGTGCAGCGGCTGGCCGGTCAGGTACATCACAAAGTTAGTAATATCTACGATGTTGTTGATGGACCGGATACCCACGCGCGCCAGATGGATGCGCAGCCACAACGGGCTCGGTCCGACCGTGACGCCACTCATCGGCACGGCCATAAAGCGCGGCACCAGTGCCGGTAACTCGTTCGTGATCTGTAGCGGCAGCGCCTCAGCCTCGCTCTTCAGGTCGTATTTTTGGCCACCGTACCACACGGGCCCTTCAAACTTCTGGCCTAAGATAGCCGTGACTTCACGGTAGACGCCCAGCAGACCGAAGCAATCGGGCCGGTGGGTGAACATCTTGTTCTCGATATCGATAACGGAGTCGTTCAGGTTGAATGCGTCGGCAAACAGCATGCCCGGTTTAACGTCCGGGTTTTGCAACAGATCGATGGGCGTGATGTCGACAATGCCGCTGTGGTCGTCGCCCAGCGCCAGCTCGCGCATACTCGCCAGCATGCCATTGCTCATCACACCGCGCAGATTGCGCGCACCGAGTACAAACGGATCCTTGCCAATGCTTTCCGGCACCGTGACGCCAGGCGGCAGCCAGACGGCCAACATACTGTCATGAACATTCGGCGCACCACACACGACTTGCACCAGACCGTCGGCATCGCGCTCAACGTCTTGGACCGCACCGCCGTCATCGATCGTGCAAACGTGCATGTGGTCGGAATCGGGATGTGGCTTGGCGCTCACCACTTTGACGATCAGTGCGCCCTGGTACTTTGCGCCCAGGTCTTCGACTTCCTCGACCGCACCCAGCTGGGCACCGATCTTTTCGACTATTTCATTGGTATCCTGGGTCGTCAGATCCAGGTTGCCATAGAATTTGGATAATGCGAGTGGAACTTTCATGCGTTTTTCTCGTTAATTTTCAGCCAGAGGTTGTACTTTTCCTGCCAGGGCTTGAGCTCTTTGACACGAACGGTTTCGTAGAAGTCGTCGCTGCGCTTACGCTCCTGCACGATGCGCTCGTCGATGGCATCCAGCAGTTTGTCCAGGCGCACCATCACGTCCGGATTGAGCTCGACGAAGTTCTGGCGGGCTGCAAAGCGGTACACGGTCTTGACTGTGCCAGCCATCTTGCGGAAGTTGGCCCAATCGTGCTCCCGCCCCACAAAGCCCACATTGGAAAGTGACAAGCCGGCGTAGAACACAAAATCGGCCACGGCATTGTGCAGCTTGGCGCGCATGTGCCATTCCTCATCCTTAGAAAACTTGTCTAGCAGGCCATACATATATTCCGCCAGCTCGTTGGCCTCTTTCCAGAGGGGCATTTTTTCTAGCTTGATGATATCCAACATCTGGTGCTGCTTTGCTGCGGTCATACCAAAGCCTCCGTCATGCTAGCGACATCGGGAAAGATGGTGTCGAGCATTTTATAAAGAGTTTCTGGCTTTTCCGGCGCACCGACAGCATAGCACTTTTTACCCATGCCGTAGGCCGCACCGAGTTCCATATGCGCCGATAGCCCGGCTGGGAATACTAGTACAAGCGCGTCCGAGTCGCGTTCAGCCTGCATGTCTGTCTCGAATACCTTTTGATACGTCGGGTTAGTGTACCAATCCGTCAAGCTTTCCACGTTCGCCATCATAGCTTCGCCGTCGGCATTTGGATTGTTCTCGAACTTTACACCATTGGCGTCGTATTCACTCTCCACAAAACAATAAACCCGCTTGCCCGAATCGCGCAGAGCGGCAACCACCTCTCGAATAGCAACGTGATTCCGCCAACGGCCTATGACCATAAAATCGTATTTACTCATGCTGTACGCTCCCAACGGGTTTCGTCGGCCTTTTCGGCTTCGATTCTTTTGTGGAGTGCGTCCATGGCGTCAACGAAAGCTCTCTCTAAATCAATGCCCAATTTATCCGCAATAACAATGATGCTCCACAAGTTGTCCGCCAGTTCGTGCGCCAGCTCAGCGTCAATGTCTTCCGGTCCGCGGCGCAAATTGTTTTTGACCATGATCAGCTTGGACAGGTCGCCAACATCTTTCACAAATCCGGCCATCCGCTCCTGCGCGCCCCATACTTTTCGACCATCCGCACGGCTCAACTCATCGTAATGGTCGCTTACTTGCGTAGCTAGCGCCACTAATTCAGAAAATTGTTTGCTCATGCGGATTGCCTCATTCGACCCGCCCAGACTTCAGCGGTTGCGTCCAGTAAATCAAGGCCTCGGCAGAGTGCGCCTTTCAGCAGCTCGTCATCACCGCGTACTTTGGCGCGTAAAGCCCGCCCGACTTCGGAACCGATATTACCCATCTGTTCAAAGATACTGAGCGATGCCCATCTCTGCCGATCAAGTCCGGTACTATTGACATTTCGTCCCTGTTTTGCTACTATTTTGGTATCACCATGACCGGATAAGCCTAAGGTTTCGACCGACCGCCGATGCCGGTCTTTTTGATGCCCGGGCTTATACTCCAGCGAACTTCGGGCTTTGCCTACCACGTCTATTGCATCACTATACTGACGCAACAGGCTTGAGTAATGCGCGTTGGGGCATAGCATTTTCGCAAGTTTATCGTGCTCCAACAGATACTCGATCAAACAGCTAAAGTCACCGTCGCCTGACACTATGACTGCTTTGTCGTAGGAGCCGAACTCTTTGGCTGCCGCATACAATACCAGTTCGGCGTCGACATTGCCCTTATAGGTCTTACGCAGCCCGTCGGTATATTCCACCGTTTGCTTAAACACCAGCTGATAGCCAACATCGGACAGATACGAATACAGTCGCTCGTTGCCCGGCACCAGGCCAATGAACAGGTATGCCTTCTCAACTCCGTATTTATTCTTCAGATACAGACGGAACTTCTTGAAGTCAAGCTTCCAACCCTGTGACTGTACACCCAGGTTCAGATTCTGGCTGTCGATAAACGCGTAAACGATCGACTTTTGAGTGCTCATGCGAATTGCCTCAAGAAATCAAGTTTGCCGGATTCAAAGTGACGAATATCTTCGATGTTGTATTTCATAAGTACCAGGCGGTCCAGGCCACAGCCCCAGGCGAAGCCGGTATAGACTTCGGGGTCGATGCCCGCTTCGCGCAGGACGTTGGGATGGATCATGCCGCAGCCGAGCAGTTCGATCCAGCCAGAGTAGCTGCACACGTTGCAACCCTTCTTGTCGCAGAACGGACAGCTAAGGGCGAACTCGAACGACGGCTCGGTGAACGGGAAATAGAACGGCTGGGTTTTGACGTCCAGATCTTTGCCATAATATTCCTGCAGAAACGTCTTTAAAGTCGCGATCAGCATGCCGGCGTGCACACCCTTGCCTACATACACACCTTCCAGCTGGTAGAACGTGTGCTCGTGGCGCGCGTCCAGGTCTTCGTTGCGGAACACGCGGCCGGGGATGAGGCAGGCGATGGGTTCGCCCTGCTCGAGCTTGGCCTTGTGGGCCTTTAGCACACGGTTCTGCATGGTGCTGGTGTGAGCCGGCGCGATCAGCGGCTTGCCATTGGCGTCGGTCTGCAGGGTCATGAATGTGTCGTAATCGTCGCGGGCCGGGTGGCCTTCGGGGAAGTTCAGGGCGCTGAACATGTGGTAATCGTCGTCGATCTCGCGCGACTCGATGGCGTTAAAGCCCATGCGATAAAAGATATCGAGCACCAGCTCCAGCTCGGTCATCAGCGGGTGTTTACTGCCAGTGACGGCCGGTAGCAGTGCGGGGCGCTTGTCCGTGGGCACGTTTACGTCGAACGGCGCGGTTACGTCAATGGGCACCAGTACCTCCGCCCGGTCGCCCGCAGCATCTACCAGCGCCTGCAGTTCAGCACGCAGCGTGTTGATCTCCTGACCGAACGCAGCCCGCTCATCGGCCGGCAGTTGCGGGATCTCGGCATACAAAGCCTTCAGCTCCATGGCCTTTAGAATATCGGGTTTGTTGGCCAGCTCGGCGAACCGGGCATGCAATAGCCCTGCTACCTCACTGACTTTGGGGTTTTGGTACGACATATCTGGTTAGATTGTAACAGAGCAGGACCAAAAAATCGCCTACAGCATGCTGTTCAAGTCTGCGTCAAGCTGGCTGTCATCCAGGCCGGAATCCAGCTGGGCAGACGAATCGTCCAACACTTTGTTCGCCTGCTGCAAGTCCGCTGCGTTATTGATGGCAGCGGGCACTTGCGCCGCCGTCTGCTGAGTGTCGACTGTGTTGCGTGCCTGCATTACCTTGTAGCCGGCCAGGCCGACGATCGCCAGAGCCGCAACCACCACCAGCAAAGCTACTACGTGCGAACCAGATTGATTCAGTCGTTTCATTACTGTTCACTCCCTGTGCTTTCGGTTGACGAGTCGCCTGACGGAGCCGTTGATGCACCCTTGAGCGCTACCACTAGGTCTTTGATTGCCGTGCGGTAAGCCTTCAGCGCGGTGCGCGCATCTGTCACAGCCGTTTTGATTGTTGCCACGATACTCGCCGGATCGGATTGCGTACAGTCAATCTGTACATCCAGCCCTTTCAAC
>CAZRWV010000046.1:0-3280 GCA_964603965.1 uncultured Candidatus Saccharibacteria bacterium | reverse complement strand
GTCTGCTTGGCGGTTGCGGCCGCTACCAGCGCGTCGTAATCGGCAACATTCAGATTTTTGGAATCATGGAAAGCCTGCACGCGGGTAAAGATCTTGTCAAATACGCCCAGGTGGTGTTCGGCAGCCGCCGAAAAATTGGTGGTGCGCTTCTCGATACTTTTCTGGCGCTGCTCGCAGGCATTCTGGCGCTGCTGCTGGCTGTGCTCCTTGCCATCCTTGCGTTTGCCTTCCAACAGTTGCTTTGCCTCTGCGCGGAGTTTAACTGAGTGCCCGCCCAGATCGTCGCCCGTGCTCTCTGACTCGCTTTCGGTAGCAAGTGTGCCGTCGTGCGACCCAGATCCACCGCTCGTGCCGCTGCCCTGGTGCGCCCCCACTGGCACGACTGCCAAGCCCAACACCATCACCAGAGAAGCGGCGAGTAGGCTTAATCGCTTGAGTATCTGTTTCATGAGGAATTCCTGCTTACGCTAGTAATCACTAGCAGTATAGCAGAATGTGTTTGGCCTATGTGCTATGCCGCTGCCGGGCGTTGCTGCGGCACATCCTGAATCGCCAAGAGCACAACCCGAGCATAGGCTTGCACGCCATCAACTCTCTCGACCGCTTCCACGCGGCCAGGCGTAACCATGTGCGGGTGGCCGCTTTGCCGCTCTCCCGGCGGAAGAGCATCGTCATCTGGTAGTATGTTCACCGTCGCGCTGTTCGATGGTTTGTGCGCGTCCACCATCGGCAACAGCGATTGGATTTTTCCCGACCAATCCCGTGTGAAATTAGGAATCCACTCACCGCTCGGACCAAAGCGCACCTCCGTGCGCACGGTCACATGAGCACCTTCGCCGAACTTCTCTGGCAACGAATCACCAAAACCACCGTAAGTCACGGCAAGCCGCTGTTTCATTACACCTATTTACTCACGACCGTTCGCCAACGGTCAATGAAAAAATTGTGAGATTTCTTACAGTCTTTGCTCCTGCGCGTGCTTCATTTTATACTATTACTCATGGCAAACTTCAGCTTCGACATAGAATCAGATTACGACAAGGCCGAGATGAACAACGTCTTCGACCAGACGCAGCGCGAAATCGACAGCCGGTATGATTTTAAGGGCACGCCGGCGGCGATTGAGTGGCTGGACGACAAAAAGGGCCTCAAGATCACCGGTAACGGCGAATGGCAGATTGAGGCCATCCTGGACATTGTGCGCAAGAAACTGGCCGCACGTGGCATCAGCCAAAAAGTACTCGATACTTCCAAAGACGCCGTGGAAAGCAACCTGCGTACCACCAAAGAAGTGCTGTTCAAGCATGGGCTGGACCAAGACAAGGCCAAGCAGATCACTAAACTACTGCGCGACACGTATCCCAAGGTAAAGGCACAGATTCAGGGCGACGCCGTGCGCGTCATGAGCAGCAGCAAAGACGACCTGCAAGCCGTGATGCAGCTGGTGCGCGGCCACGAATTTGACTTTCCGGTTAACTTTACGAATTATCGCTAGGCAGTTCTTTGGCCGGCAGCGGCCCCACCACTGGCCCGTCAACAGCGTTAATGATTAGGCAGTTTAGGTTGATTGCCTTGTCGCCATTGCGGAGCGATTCGTAATTGCTCAGGTCCCCAGTCACCGCCTGGCCGTTCACGCTCAGCTTGTCAGGGACGTTCATCAGGAACACGTACGGATCACCGGCATCACACGCCCGGTCAGTCGTAAAGTCCAATTCCCCCACCTGCGTCAAGCGCGCAGTACCACCCTCGTCCAGGCTAGCGTCCTCGTTACCCAGCACCCCGTCCGTTAGGGTGAGTTCCAAGTGACGTGTGCCGGAACCGTTGGCGTGCAGCACTGCCTTGCTGGCCTCGCCGTACATCACGTGGGCATATACATCACCCGCCACGTCCAGTGTGATAGACGATTGCCGCAAGGTATCCTGATTGGTAAAGCTCGCTTCACTGCCGCGTACGTTAACCTTGTCCAAGCTGGGCGCATGTACCTCGATCTGCAGATCCGGCCCGCTATACAGGCATACACCAGCGCACAGCTGTTTGTCGGTGACGCCATTGCTATTGATGTGCAGCGTGTCGCCTGATACTTCCGTATGCAGCGGCTTTAGATCGGTGTTGCCCAGGTATTTGTACACCACCTTGTACTTGGTATCGGGCACGAAGACAAAGCGCGTGTCGTGGCCATTGGCGTCGAGGTTTTTGAACGGCGCCAGGGCATGTGCCTCGCTGCGGTGCAATGCGTCAATCCGATGTTGGATGGCAGGCTCGGCGTCGACCGCCAGGGCCGCCGTGATCGGCGCCGTTACAAACAGCAGACCAAACAGTGCCGCCACGCCCCAGCCGGGGATCTGCCACTTGCGCCGCACCATCGAGATACCGGCCAGCAACAGCAGCAGCAAGATAATGCCCGCCGAAGCCACCCCCATCAGCAACCCCCAGGTCTCGTTCGCGCCGATTGGGAAAAAAACCTCGCCCGCTACTTTGCCATGACGTGTTAGCAACAGTGCCGTGCCAGTCAGCAGCGACAGCAGCACCGCGGCCGACATAAACGCCAGCACGCCGCCGGCAATAGCCAACACCACCTTGAATGCACTTTCTATCACCCGTCCGAACACGCTGCTGGCCCGCCGCGCGGCACCCGGCACATCTGCCCGCGCCACAACGTCCTTCAGCCCATCGACGGTTACGGCTCGGCCGCGCATCTGCAGCACATCGCTGCCAGTTTTGGCCTCCGGCACAATCAGCCACAGGATGATATAGACCAGAATGCCACTGCCGCTCGCCAGGGTCAGCACTACGAACAGTATGCGCACGATGGTCGCATCGACGCCGATGTATTCCGCCAAACCCGCTGCCACGCCGGCAATCATGCCGCGCTGCGTGTTGCGATACAAGCGCTTGGGTGCGTCAGCTTTGTCATCACGCGCCCTGTCGGCCTTGTGCTCGGGTTGCTCGTCGTCCACGAAGTCGGCCGGCTCGCCCAGTTGCTCTTTCAGGTACGCTACATCAGCCGGCAGCACCACCTTGTCGGCCCTAATGCCGCGCTCGGTCAGCAGCTCAGCCATACGTGCTTCGACTTCGTCGGTTACTTCGCCGTCCTCGACCTGCTGCCCGATGGCCATCAGGTAATCGTGCAGTTGTTTGTAGGCCTCAACCGAGATGGTGAACTGGGTTCGCCCCAGATGGATATGCTTGATTTCGTTCATGTTAGTGGCTTCCCTTCTCGAGCGCCTTAATTGATACGTGCAGTTGGTGATAGGTGGTATGCAGCGCCCGTAGCAGCTCC
>CAZRWV010000045.1:0-8590 GCA_964603965.1 uncultured Candidatus Saccharibacteria bacterium | reverse complement strand
CGGACGGCAAGCCGGACCCCAAGTACAGCCTGATGCCGGTTGCTAAGCGGCTCAAGGAAATGCTCGGTCGCGATGTCGAATTTGTGCCGGACTGCGTGGGCGAACGGGCCCAAAAGGCTAGCGCCAATCTGCAGCCGGGGCAGGTGGTATTGCTCGAGAACCTGCGCTTCCACGCCGAAGAAGAGGCTAACGATGCCGAGTTTGGCAAACAATTGGCCAGCCTGGCCGACGTATTTGTGCAGGACGGCTTTGGCGTGGTACACCGCGCACACGCTAGCACCGAGGCGGTGACGCACTATGTACCGAGCGTGGCCGGGCTGCTGCTCAAGCTGGAAGTTGCTACCATCACAGGAGTTATGGAAAACCCCTCGCGGCCGCTAGTGGCGGTGATTGGCGGCGCCAAGATTGCCGACAAGATCGAAGTCATCAAGCGCTTTATCGACATTGCCGATGTGGTGGCGATCGGCGGGGCGATGGCCAATACCTTCCTGCAGGCCAGTGGGCTCAAGATCGGCAAGAGCATGACCGACGCCGAAGATGTGCCGCTGGCCAAGGAGATCCTGGAGCTGGCCCGGGTTAAGTCGCAAAAGGGCCGGTTCGTGTTTTATCTGCCGCAAGACGGCGTGGTGGCGCACAAAATCGACAAAGCCGCGTCAACGCGTATCGTGGACTGGAGTGCACACGTGGTGGCGGATATCGAAAATTACCCCAAGCGGCCGCCGCACGAAGAGAGCTACGTCAAAGCTGAGGAGATGATCCTGGACATCGGGCCGTTCAGCGCCGCATTTATCGCTGGTGCGCTGCAGCTGGCCGGTACGGTCGTATGGAACGGCGCGCTCGGTGTGACCGAAACCACCGGTCTGCAAGGACCAGTTGGGCCGTACGCGCACGGCACGGAACTACTCACCGAAGCCATGACCGGCCAGTTCGGCAATCGTCCGTTTAGCCTGGTAGGCGGTGGCGATACGGTGGGCTACATCGAAGCACGTGGTTTGCTCAAGGCCTTCAACCACGTCTCAACTGGCGGTGGCGCCAGCTTGGAGCTGATGAGCGGCCGCAAGCTCCCCGGCGTAGAGGCCTTGCAAAACAAAGAATGATGTACAATTAACATAAACGCTATGACACCTACACGCAAAACTCTTATCGTCGGCAACTGGAAAATGCACCTGAACGTGCACCAATCCAGCCTGCTGGTACACCGCTTAAACGACCGCATTAAAATTCATCGTGACATCGAAGTGGTGCTCGCCCCGAGCATGCTCGTGCTGCAGCCGCTGGCACACCAGATTGATCGCCGCAAGTTCAAGCTTGCCGCCCAGAACGCCTATCCCAAAGACGAAGGCGCCTTTACCGGCGAAGTCAGCTTTGCCATGCTGGGCGACCTAGTGCAGTACGCGATCGTGGGCCACTCGGCGCGGCGGATTTACTTTAATGAGACGCTCGAGATGGTACGCGACAAAGTCGAGGCTGCGGTGCGCAATGGCATCAAGCCGATCATCTGTGTGGGCGAAACCAAGCAGGAACGCGACGCCGGCGAGACCAAGCAAGTGCTGCATGACCAGATCGTGAGCGCGCTGATGAACCTGACCAGTCGCGATGTTGAGAACATCGTGATCGCGTACGAACCGGTGTGGGCTATCAGCACCTTCGATGGCATCACGGCCAAGCCGGCCGATGTCGAAAAGGCAATATCGTATGTGCGCATGCAAATCCGCGAACTCTACGGCGAACGCGCCGCGGAGCGCGTGATGGTGATTTACGGCGGCAGTGTAAACTCGCATGACGCGCGTAGCTACTTGGAAATCCCGGGCGTGGACGGCGCGCTGCCCGGCGCGGCCAGCCTGAACTATCACGAATTTACCTCTATTGTTGATACAGTGTACCAGTTGCGTACGGAGGCGCCGGTCAATGGCTGACAAGCCAGCGCGTAAGATTGATGATGTCAAGCATCCTGATAAGGTGGCACCGTCTCCGACCAGCCGTCCCATTGTGGTGACCAGCCGTCCCATACTTACCAACGACCCAATGATGGTGTCTGGTGCCAGTTCCGATGCGCCCAAAGCCGACGAACCGATTACCCACGCAGCCAAGACGATTAAACCACTTGACGCCTCGTTGAGTGCTGCAGACACAGCGCCAGCCGACAAGTCAGCTCCTGCGGCTGCCGTACCTGATAAGACTGCGGACGCGGCCACGGACAAAGCTCCGGAGCCTGCCGCCAAGCAGGCCAAAGAACCAGACTCGGCCAAAGAACTTGCAGCTGCCGAAGAATCAGCCGCCAAAGAGTCTGCACCGGCCGAACCGGCCTTTCAACTGCCGGTCGCTGACGTGAGTGACGCCAAACCTGCTGACGCCGACAAGCCAACTGACGAAAGCGCTGCCGATGACAAGCCGGCCGCAGACGATAAGACTGACGCTGCGGCCGATACTGCCGACCCCGACGAACCGGCGACAGAACTGGACGGACCACCCGAACCGGAAGCCAAGCCCGAAGAACCGGCTACCGTGGACGCCGAAACCGCCACTACCGATGCCACAGCCGCACAGGCCAGCCCGGCAGATGCTTCTGGCGAACCGGGCAAAGCTGCTGATGCGTCTCCGACAACTTCCGAACCGGCCGCCGACGCTGCCGCATCTCCCGCTGCTACTCCCACCGAGCCAACCACACCAGATACCGATAGCACCACGCCACCCGATGGTGACGATGCAGTTCGCGACCCAGCGGCTCAAGCCACGGCCGAAGAAACTGCCGCGCTGGAAGCCAAAGCAGTTCGCGACCAGGAGCTGGAAGGGCTGATCGCCAGCGGCCAGTACTTCGTACCCATTAACGCGGTTCGCCGAAAACATTCACGTATGATGGTGCTGGTCTGGTTTTTGCTGGCGCTCGTGCTCGCCGCGGCGCTGCTGGACGTGTTACTCGACACGGGACTGTTGCAGTTGCCGGCCGGTTTCAGCATCCCGCACACCGACTTTTTCTCGCGCTAGGCAGCGGTCTCGGCGGAGCGTATCGCAACTTCCACAAGGACGTTATAATGCATCGTCTTCGCGACAACCGCAATCCGATTGCCTGTGTCCAGGGCATCCCAAAGCATCGTAGCCATGACATCGGCTGAATCCGCTACGGGCACGCGGAAGGGCGGTTCATCAAATGACAGCGGAGGGTCCCCGTCGCCCTGGTAGGTATGCACGCAGTAGCCCACTTGCGAACCATACTGGAAGCCGAGAGCTTGGTCTGTCCAGCAGTCACGGACGGCTTCCCCATCTGGGCCCCTGCGAATCACCGATATGCCAAAAACTGGCTCCTCGTCCCGATCGGCGTCCATGTCGTGGTATGCCGTAATACGAGGAGTATTAGTGGGCGCATCATGCTCGTATGTGCGTACGTCCATAGCGCGTGTAAAACTTCCGCCATGCCTTATGTAGCTAGCCGTTGTGGTCGTCTGGTCGCCGTTCGAAACTATGTGGAACTGGCTCTCCTGGACCATGGCGTCGTACAGTGTTAGTGTCGTGTCGCCAGCCGAGGCTGACGGATCAACCCTCCTGGTTGATACTACGCCATCTGCCAGAACAAGCTTCCTGTTGCGCGAACCGGGGCTGCGGCCCATCAGGGCGTAGGCTTGCACTGCGGTTTCGCCGGCAAAGCCTGCAACGAGCAATCGTCCGGGGTAAGTATTCCTGGCTAGCCTGCCAAGATTGTGTTCGGGTGTGTTGTCGGGGCTGTAGTGGCATGGCGTCTCCCTTGCTAATGCATCACTGTAGCTTTATTGGACTATTCCTGCAAGTGCCGGCTTTTTCTGGGTCCGAGCTTAAAGCGTAACAGACTCACCGTGCCTTATTCCATCGCGAACACGCACGTCCCCGTAGCTCCTGACCTATAGTAGGTTTCCCTTCCCGTATGTTGTTTATCACTACAGTAAGGCGAGTCTTGCGTCTATGAGACTAGCCAAATCATGCGCACCGTCTGGGACTATGCCGGCACTATGTCCATGAAGAATAACCAAGAGATCTCTATTGGTTGCGGAAAGTTGAACGTCCTCTTTTGCGTAGCCCGATTCGCTAACAAGCTTTAGTATGTCTTGGGCCATTTGCACAGAAACATCCAGCGAAGGCGACGGAAACACTTTGGTGAGTATCTCGCGGGTTGGTTCGGGCTTGCTTATGCGCCATTGGTTTATCATGTCTTAAACCTATACATTTTAACGACACTAGGAGCAGGATACAGGGGCTGTTCACTGACGTGTACCATAGTCTCATTGTAGATCGAATCGGTTACCAAATGAAAGCAGTATCCCCTCGATATTGACTTTGCCGATTCGCTAGCCGTATTCTGGAATTAACGGTTGGTAACAGCGGAGGTATTACATGAGCAGATACGAACTAGTGCCCGGCGTATACTCACCTGGCTCACCGCACTTCAGCCTTGCTGAGGCGGCGTTGGCAACTACTGACCCTGCGCATGGCGCTTCGTACGCCGACGGGCCAGGATCGGACTGGCTGCGAGTTGTCCACAATGACACCCTTCTAAAACCTCTGTACCTCTTTTCCGACCCAACCTTAGTTTCTGTCACATGTGTTCTAACGTCGCCTACGGGTGATGATCCTCTAGATAGACTTTCGCATGCCGCTCAGCGGCTGCTTAAACGTGGGGCTCACGTACTCATCGGTCACGTGCCGGAAAACGGCACCTACCATGCCGGATTTCCGCTTGTTGCCAGAGTGAGGGGCCTAGGGCCGTCTGTTGATCCGGAGGCAGACGTCCGGCTGGTCGTGGAGGGGATAAGGAGGGGGTCTGACCGTAAACCGAGACCGGGTATATTGGGCGTAGCTCTTGCGGACCTTATGCACGACTTCTACGAAGAGGATGCGTCCGGCGGATCACGCCGCTAACCAGTGCATATGAGCGAGGCAAGGCTGCAGAATGAATATGACGGCATTGCGTTCACCGGAAGCTTTGACGTCTTCCATCCCGGCCATAGAGCCTTTTTGGCAAGTGGCGTAGGGGCGGCAGCTTCCGTTGCCTCTTTTGGGCGTATCTATATCGGACTGGACTCGGACGCTACCCTTAACCAAAGAAAGGGCCAGATCAGTCCTTTATTCTCGCTTAGATGGAGACAGGAAGACGTGCAAACCTGGGCCGATACAGCTCTTGACCAGCAGACTCAGACTGAGGAATCTATGCCCGTGACCCAACAGCCAGCCGGTAGGCTGGTCGTTATATCCGATGAATATCGAGACTCTCCTCGAGTCCGAGCTGCAGTAGAGAGCGGAACTCATGTTCTTTTTGTTCCGCCAATTCCCATGCTTCGCACTTCTGGTATCAAGGAAAGACTTTTGTGCGCCGCGGCAGACTCCACCTGTTTGGAACGGCAAGCCGGTGCAGTATTACTCAGACAGGGCGTGGTGATAGATACTGGCTCAAGCGTTGGTGATCACCAGACGTTCAGTCATGCCGTAATGAATGCGCTACTAAAAGCACAGCGCGGCGATGATTTACTCATAACTGCACCTCCGTGCACCCCTTGTGCGGAAGCGATCGTCAGCAATGACATCAGTAGAGTTGTGTATCTGGGAGATGGTGCAACGGAGCAGTCGGAAACGCAAGGAACGATATACCTCAAGCAGCACGACGTCAGAGTGCGACAGGCTGGGTATCATGCTGGCAGCCACACTAATTAAGTTAGATGCGGAATGATAGGCCCGTCTATTTATGACCGTGTCTTCGCGGATTTGCAATTCGTTTCGCAAGATCACGGGCTTGTTGTACCTCGGGAGAATCATCAATGCGCCCTATCGCACGTCGTATCTGCCGCGGCGTGAGTCCACTGCCGTCCGGATTGCCCCTTAATCTTAGCGGGGGTGGATTGCCACCAATACCTTGATCGGCTGACGGCACACCCTTTGCCACCAGACTTCCATCTTCACGCGCAACTATACCCGGCATCGAAGCAATTCTGCCAAACAGTTCGTCTTGTTCATCGACGGACAAACACCAATCACCAAGCGACTTTACTATCTCAGTAATTCGCGCATTACTAAAACGGCGGTCAAAGGCTTCTCGCATACATGCCACGACTTGCTCGGCAAGGTGGCTGAGCTGGCCTGGCCTTCCATCAGCGTCGCCAACCGCCACTGCGCCCGCCGCGTGTGGCATAGCTCCATCAACCCGACTTGGAGCGAGAGGCTCGCCCGTAGGTACGGCCTCAACGGGAGTTGGAACCTCGTAGTGTTGAAGTAATGGCTCAAACGTAACAGCACGGGTGACTGGGAGGGGTTTCGGTGGCATAATAGTTTTTTGATTATACCATGTGACATGTAGTCTATGACCATCGCTTATCTCTTCTAGGGTCATGCGGCTCAAATCCACAGGCACGATGAAAAGCGCCCATAGAGCCAAAACGCCTCGTAATCAGCTTATTGCTCACAAACCGACCCTGTCTGGATAGCTCCACGATTTCCGCAGTCGATAATGGGCCACCAGGCTTGAGGGTCAGAGCTATCCCTATAATGTCTTCATCCGTCATTGCTTTTGGATTTAGGTGGCTAGGTCTGGTAGCGGGAAATCCGGAAGCTGCCTGAAAGGCGCGGATAGAACCGAACCGGCCCTGAATCGCGCTTTGGCCCACAAACTTGCCAGCCAAACTTAGTTGAGTAATTTCATCTGTAGTCAGAGGGCCGTCGGGTTTTATTTGACGCGCAAGAGCAAGGATATCGTCATTTGTCATGGACCGCGCATCAAGCTTTTTCTCGTACTTGGGCTGAGACTGTCTGAAGCCGCACGCCTCTCGGAACGCTGCTAGTGAACCGAACCTCTCCTTGATAGTTGGATAGCTTATGAATTTCTTGTCTCGAGACAGCGTATCGATATCAGGCGTAGTAAGAGGACCGCTGGGTTTTAAACGCAGTGCAAGTGCGACTAGATCGTCATTGGTCATAGTTTGGGGAATAAATACATCAAAGCCACATGCTTGATGAAAAGCACTGAGTGAGCCAAACCGTGAGATGACAAGTGAATTATTGATGACACTACCCCCTTTGGACAGCTTGGCGATCTCGGACTGTGTAAGTGGAATCGGACTTGCATCAAGAGCAATGGCAATCAAATCTTCATTACTAATATGATCTTTGTCTGTGGCACCAAAGCCACAAGCCTCATAAAACGCCGCTATCGAGCCGAATCTTGCTTTGAGAGTGGGTGTGCTCAAAAAACGTCGCTCGTTTGAGAGTTGGTCTAGCTCAGCGTATGATATTGCCCTGTCGGGGCTCAGTGCGAGCGCGAGGGCAACGAGTCGATCATTCGTCATGCCAAGTATTTCTGCATTGAATTTCTTCTTGGAAAAAGAACCAAATTTTTCGAGTAGATTAACCGCAATGCTATCGAAATCAAAATCACCATGACGACTGCGGACGCGTAAGCCTCGCTCTGCCTCGCCTTGCTCACGAGTGTCTCGTTGCCCGAGTTCTCGTGCTCGTCGCTGGATGGCCTGACTGAGTTCCCGTATTTTGGTGATGCGTTCTACATTTGCCACAAAGTCGAGTACGTACACTTTGTCCTTGCCACGTGCACGTCGCAGCCCGCGCCCCAGCTGCTGCTCGAAAATAGTTGAGCTGCTAGTACTGCGCAGAAACACGATGAGCCCAGCATCGGGAATATCGACGCCCTCGTTAAACATATCGCGCGTAGTAATAATGCGCTGCTTGCCCGAACGGAATGCCTGCAAAGTCTGTTCGCGGTTTTTGATGTGTGAATGGTAGGCGGCTCCGTGTAGCAGTTCAGCCATCTCTTCCGCTTCGGCGATGCTGTCGCAAAATACAATTGTCTTTGGTGATTTCAGCCCCAGGCGCTTTATCTCCTGCTTAATATTGCGTGCAATGGCATCTGCCGGTGGTTTATCATCAAACAACTCCTTAATTTCGCGTAACGTTTTGGGATTAAACCCACCAGCCAGTTTGTCTTTGATCGCCGTGTCAAACACAATGTGATATTCCACGTCCGCCAGGTGCCCCTCGGCAATCCCTTCGGGCAGCGTCTTCTGGTACAGCGGTTCACCAAAATACTCTTGAATATCTTTGCCATCCATGCGCTGGACGGTTGCGGTAATGGCATGCTCAAACAATGGATCAAAGAAATCACGTACTTTCTTGAACGTCTCGGCTTCCAGATGATGGCTTTCATCCCAGACAATGTATTCAAAATCCTGCGGGTCGAAACGGTGCAGTTCGCTGTGCAGGCTTTGGATGGTAGCGAATGTGACGTCGGCGTCGGGCAACTGCCGCTGCTGTGTGCGGAAGAACGTCATCTCGGCGTCGGGCATTAGTGCCCGGAATGTCCGGGCCGCTTGCTCGTTAATATCTCGTTGGTGTGATACGTATAGGACACGCGGATACATCGGCGGCTGCTGGGCGGCGCATCGTTCGCTATAGCGTGTCACGTCCACTGCGGCCACAAACGTTTTACCTAGACCGGTGGCCAGATTACCTAAGGCCCGGTTTCTGCCTTGAGCCCGGGCTTGTTCCAGCTTGACCCACGCATCGACCTGGTAATCGCGCAGCTCGAACTCCGGCTGCGGTTCTTGCGTCGCGGCTTCTGCAT
>CAZRWV010000044.1:0-8798 GCA_964603965.1 uncultured Candidatus Saccharibacteria bacterium | reverse complement strand
AGAACATCCGCGACAAAATCTACGTTATCCTAAGCGAAAACGGCAAGCACATGCACTTCAACGAAATCGCCGATGCCATCAAGGGCAGCGACTTCAAGCGCAAAGATGTTACCACCCAGGCCATCCACAACGAACTCATCAAAGACAAGCGCTTTGTTCTGATCGGCCGCGGCATCTACGCCCTCAAGGAATGGGGCTACCAGCGCGGCACCGTCGCCGACATCATCAGCCAGGTACTGCGCGAAGCAGGGGAACCCCTCCACCGTGACGAGATCGTCAAGCGCGTCCTCAAGAGCCGCTTTGTCAAGGAAACCACCATCCTGCTCAACCTGCAGAGCAAGCCCCAGTTCAAGCGCGTGGCCAAGGCTACGTACGCTCTAGCCGAATAGGGCCGATAGCGCGTCATTCTCCCGTTTGTGAGAGGTTAGGGATACGTCGGTTGTACAAATTGCGAACAATATAAACTATTGTCGGGGTGGGTAAAATGAGAACAGCGATCACAACCAAGACAGGACCGTCAATCAAGTGGACCGAGTCCATCATCCGCGCAGGAGTTGAGCGGTTCATAATCGAAGAGGGCCGGCCACCAACGGCGGTCGACTTCGACGGGACACCTTACTTACCAAGTTCACGACAAGTGCAGCGAGCCTTCGGCGGCTTGGCAGCCTTGCGGCAGCAGCTCGGCTACGTAGACCTAGACTTCACCAAAGGCCAGCTACGTGGAGAAATTGCCGTAAGGGCAGGTAAGCGAGGTATGGCAGCAGAAAACGTTCTCGAGCCTATCCTGGTAGCTAAATTTGGAGAAGCATATGTGCACACCCAGAAACACAGGCTCCTAGCTCGCTTCCCGTTTATTTCGTACTAGTCGGTGACACTTTTACCGCCCTAGACGTCGAGAAGGCCAGGCGAGCGATAAGCGAGCTACGCGCGCATCCAAATATGGAGGTCATGCACCTCTCTGAGTTTTTAGTACTCCTTGATACGTACCTGGCATTACCGACGCCAATAGGCTTCAAAGGTATAAACCAAAACTGAACGTTTTGCGAACATTCTTGATTAGCCAATCGTGGTCGTAAGCGTGTGGCGATAACAGCCCGAGTGCATGAAATATATTGTAAAGCCGTTCCAGGGCAGTGTTTATGAGACTATGACGCCATAGTGGCAGGAGAAAGGGCACGGCAAAGTAGATTTTCCGTTGGGGAATGAGTGTAATGCGAGGATGTGAATAAACGTCGCACATTATATCTTTTACGACACGAATATATCGTTTAAAGACGATAGCTCGTACGTCCACTGCAGGGGAGCTAGTACGTCCGAACTCACCAAACGCATGAATACGCACTACAAAACCTGTAATGCAGCACATGTAGCTATCTACATATACCACCCAATGCATGACGTGCCGCATAGCTCTTACATGCACCCGATCTACTGTAAGATTTCCGACAATCTACGCCGGGTAGTATTTGACTTATCCACAGCAATGTCGTGAAAACATTTGCTTTTTCACGCTTTTGGCACCTTTGTATACTTCCCCTCCTTTTCACCCTCCTACCCTATTATTTGACAAACGTGTTGCAATATATTTTTTATATGTTTTTCCCTGGCATGCAGAGCATAACAATATCATGAACATTTTATGAACATGACAGGGGCGCGGGGAGCTACTGGCGCTCAGGCGTGTTCGCTATTTGTAATACACCCTGCCGGGCACTCGTACATCCAGATAATCATGAGGTACGGATCCGCCCAGTTTCTGGATAGTCGCCAGTACTGCCCCACTCTGGGTGAGTGCATCAGCGGCCAGATTGAACCGCAGATAGCAAGACTGACCTTCCAGATGAGCCTGCAGCTCGTATGGGCTGGCCTGGGGCAGCGTAAAGGCCGTCACCGCCAGATGGGCCGCCGTCAGCTGATACTCCACGGTTTGCACAAACGCAACGGTGCTGCCGGGCAAAAACTGCCTACCGGGCTGCGCCGACGCATTGGAGGCGTCGACAATCAGCGGAATGTTGGCTGGCACCGTTTGCAGGCGCGCCAGCACCACACCAGACTTGTTGAGCGCGTAATTCCTGCCGCCAGTCTGTAACACAGCACTGGGCTGAGCAGGCTGTATATACACGATCGGACGATTACTCACCAGCGGCACGGTCAGCGATACCGCTTGCAGTTCGGGGAACTGGCGTTCCAGTGCAACCGCTGTGCCGTTCAGATCGGCGGTTAGTTTCAGACGGTTCGCGATACCGCCAGCCAGCAACCGCTGTGCCGCAGTGGCGTACACATCAGTGGACTGCAAGTATATGTTACTGGTGGATGTCCGTCCCACCACGACCACCCGCGGTGACGCGCTCAGCCACAGCAGCTTGAGCGCACAGACTACCGCCAGCGCCAGCAACAGCCAGAATGACATCCGGGAAGCCAACGGCCGCCGGACACGTTCCGCACCCGCTGCCTGATCGGGTCGCTCCGCCTGGCGCGTCGCCTCAACGCCCCTGGAATTGGTGTAATACGAAAAGGCCGGGCCCGGTCCCCCGCTCCGCTGTACCCGCCGGGCAGGGTCTCTCCCCTGCTCCGCCGCATCTTTATTTTTGCGCCGCCACATCGCCGCTCCCACCACCGGCTACCTCTGTAATTACAGCAGCCAGATCGGCCGCGGCGTGCGGATGCGCGAAGGCTGCCAGCTTGGCGCTCAATGCGGCGCGTCGTTTATCGTCATGCAACAGTTCGCTTATTGTTCGCCCTAACCGCTCTGGCTGCTCGATCTGGTCTTCGGTGAGCTGCACGATCGCGCCGTCATCTGCCAAAGCGCGCGTGTTCTTTACCTGATGGCCGCCCACCAGCTGTGGCGCCGGCACAATGATGCACGCCAGCCGCTGCAGCGCAAACTCCGCCAATGTTGTGGCGCCAGCACGGCCGATTACCACATCAGCCGCCCCGCTATAGCGGTACTGATCGGTCACAAAGCCGTGCACCCGTACGCGGTCACGGGCAGATCCCAGCTTGAGTGCATCATAAGCTGCATTCGCCTGCGCTTCTAATAATCGTCCGGCTACGTGCACGATCACCAGGTCGGGAAACGCCCCAAGCAAATAGCGAGCATTCGCCGCCAACGCGTCGTTCAGGATGCCGGAGCCATTGCCGCCACCAGTCAGAAACACCACGCGGCGATGTGTCAGCCCCAGCTGCTTGCGGTACTGCGCCCGCAGCTCCGCCGTAACCGGCCGATACACTGCATTAACCGGCACACCAACAACAACTGTCTTATCACGAGGGTACGGGTACAACTCCGCCGGCAGCGCCACCGCATGCTTGGCCGCCCAACGGGCAATTAGCCGATTGGCCAGGCTGGGTACGCTGTCGCTATCGTGGGTGATGTACGGGATGCCATTCAGATGTGCGCCGATTGCCACCGGCACGCTCACAAAGCCGCCGCGCGTAAACACCGCATCCGGCCGCAGCCGGCGCAGCAGCCAAAAGCTCTGCCAGGTGCCGGCCACCACCCGCAGTGCATCACGCACGTTCAGCCATTGCTCACGCACGTTCAGCCATTGCCGCCAGCCCTCGTCGGCGTAGCGGCGCAGTTTGCCCGCCCACACCGTATAGACTTCGTCGATATTCGCATCGCTAGCCGGCACATCCGCCAGCTGGTCGCCCCGCTGCCCGATGTACACGATCTGCGTACGTGGCCGCAACCGCTTCAGCTCATGCGCTACCGCCAGGATGGGCATAATGTGCCCGCCGCTGCCGCCGCCAGTCATCACGATCTTCATATACCGCCAACCTCTCGCGAAGCCAGCACCCGGGGCGGCCGTACCGCCTCCGGGCCCTTCTGGACATTCCGCGTATTAAAGCTCGTGTAATGCGATATCTGGAACACCAATCCCAACGCCGCGCCCACAAACAGCACGCTAGTGCCACCGTAGCTCACAAACGGCAGCGTAATGCCCTTCACTGGCAGCAGGCCAATCATCGCACCAACATTAATGAACATCTGTGCGCTCAGCCAGGCCAGCAGACCAGCCACCATCAGCCTGCTAAAGGTGTCTGGTGCCCGCTCAATAATCAACCGCAGACGCGCAAACAGCGCCGTAAACAACCCCAGCAATACCATCACACCAATAAAGCCGAACTTCTCGGCATAAATCGCAAAGATTGAGTCGTTCTGCGCCTCTGGCAGATAACCGTAGGCCTGCACGCTCCGCCCCAGTCCCAGCCCGTTAATCCCGCCCGAGCCAACCGCGATCAGTGCCTGGCAGGCCTGGTAACCGCCGGTGGTCAAACAGTCCGGGTGCAGGTAACTCGTCAACCGCTCGCGGCGATATGGAGTGGCAGAAATAAGCAGCGTCGCCCCGATAACAATAATCCCCCCGATCAACAGCAGCCGTTTGAGCGGTACACCCACCAGGAATGCCATCGCCCCCAGCATCGTCACAATTACCACCGTTGAGCCAAAGTCTTTCTGTTTTCCAGCTACCACCACACCTATCACTAACAGCGCCACGGCCAGCGGCCGCAACGTCAGCTTGGTATCGGCCAGCTCCTGCTTGCGCTGCCGCATCGCAAAAAAGCTGGCCAGCCAGATAAGCAGCGCGAATTTTAATACCTCCACCGACTGCAAACTCAGGCCGCCCAGGCGTATCCAGCGGTGCGCCGGGTAGAGCTGATTCTCTGGCATTATAACCGCAACCAGTGTTCCCAGCGCTGCTAGCACTAGCAGCAGCAACTGCCAGCGCTGCCAAAACCGCAATGGTATCTTGGATGTTGTAATAAAAGCAACAATGGCGAGGCCGATCGCCAGCAACTGTCGTGAAACATAATGCGATCCCGAGCCACCGCTCACGGCCGCCAATGCGGGGCTGATCGCATATACCACCGTCACACCAATGACGGCCAGGAACACGGCCAGCACAATCAGCCAATAGTCCGGCCGGTGCCGCCGGATCTGTTCATTCTCTACCAGCGATCCCTGCCGCCGCCCCACCGGAACCACAATGTTCACACAGACCACCCGGTCAAGAAGAACACCAGGCCCGCGATAGCCGCCACCTGCCCAATAATCCAAAACCGCATCGTCACCTTAGTCTCGGGCCAGCCAAGCGATTCAAAGTGGAAGTGCATCGGCGCCACCGCAAAGACTTTTTTGCCGTTCCGCAGCTTTTTGGACAGGATCTGAATTGCGCTGCTGCCTGCTTCGGCCACAAACACCAGCCCGATCACCGGCAGCACCAGCACCGTATCGGTAATCATTGCTACCACGCCCAGCGCCGTGCCAAGCGCAAACGACCCGATGTCACCCATAAAGAACCGCGCCGGAAAGACATTGAACCACGTGTAGCTCAAGAGCGCCCCCACGATGGTTAGACAGAATCCCGCAACCGCAAACCGCTGCTCCAGCAATGCAATCACCGTGTACGTCCCAAACGCCGTCGAGGCCAGGCCACCGGCCAGACCATCCTCGCCATCACTGATGTTCACCGCGTTGGCCGTAGCCACCACCACCAGCACAAACAGCGGCACGATCCACAGACCGATGTGCCAGCCAGTGTCCATGAACGGAATATGAATGCTCGCCACATCCAGTTTGAAATAGAAATACAGGCCGCCGACCGCCGCCACCAACGTAGTCAGCGCCAGCTTGATCTTGCTGCGCAAGCCCGCCACACCGCTGCCGTCGCCGCGCAGGTTGATAATGTCGTCGATCAGTCCCACGCCGGCCGCCCCCACAAAAGCCGCCAGCGGCAGCCACGTCTGCGCCCGGTTCAGATTGAACCACAGCGTCACCAGCGCCACCGACACCACAAACACCAGGCCCGCCATCGACGGAATCAGCCGCTTGTGCTTGGCACGGTGCAGCTGTGCTGTCACCGCTGCCTTTTCGCCAGTAATCGAATCAGCCCGCGGCTTTTTCCACCACTGATACTTGTACGCCAACGTGGTGTAGAGCGGCGTAATTATCATGCTGAGCACGAATCCCAAAAAGCCCAGCAGTAGCATATGGATGAGGGTATGTGTTTGGAGGGCAAAAATGAGCGTGTCGTGCATGTTCGTTTCCTTGTGTTCAGCCTAAATTATACCACCTACCGAACAGTTCTGGCCGGGTCAGCGCTTCGGCGTGACGCCAAAGTCATTGATCAGCATATGCACAATGTCCCCAAACACCGGCTGCCCCGTCTGCGCCCCCGCAAACCCGCCATACTTAGTCGGCTCAAAGTTATACACCACAATCACATACTCCGGACTATCGCCGCCCACAAACCCCGCATAGGTGCCATTCGCCCGGTCCGAATAATACCCACCATCAGGGTTAGCGATCTCGGCCGTACCGGTCTTGCCGCCCACGCTGTAGTTAGGGCCAAAGTTCAGGTAACCAAAGCCCTCGTGAATGTGGTTGGTGTTGTTCTGTTCCAGCAGCGAGACAACGTCTTGGCTGGTCTGCGCCGACACCACGTGCTCGCGCAGCTTGTGCGGTTCGGTCGTTACGGTTTTGCCGCTGCCGTCCGTCACCTTATCCACCAGATGCGGCTGATAGTACGTGCCGCCGTTCACGATGCTAGAAATCCCCGCCGCCAGCTGCAGCGCTGTTGCCGTATACGCCTGGCCGAAGGACATGTTGGCATACGTCAGGTCGATGCCCGCACCGTTATCAGTCGGCGGCAGCACCGTGCCGGACGCTTCCTCCCCATTACCCTGTTCGATGCCCGTAGCCCGCCCCAGACCGAAGTGGTTCGCAAAGTAGTCATACAATGTGCCACGGCCCTTGGCGTTGATCTCACCGCCGCCCAGCTGCATCAGCATCCAGATAGCGCCGGTGTTCAGTGACTTATCGAGTGTACTCAGGATGGTCTGCTGCCCGGTGCTATGGTCCTGCTCTACATCGGCAATCCTGGTGCCGTCAACATCCCAGTAGCCCGGGTCGTAGAACGATGTGTTTGGACCAACTGCGCCCTTGTCGAGCGCCGTCGCCGTCGTAAATATCTTGGTGACCGACCCCGGTTCGATCGGTGTTGTAACCGTAGCGTTGTTGAACAGCGCCGCATCGTCCACCGCCTGATAATTCGCCGGGTCAAAGCTCGGATAATTCGCCATGGCCTTCACCGCGCCGCTGCGCACATCCATGATCACCGCGCTCGTCGTCTTGGTTTTGTATTTATCCTGCGCCGCCTTCACGATTTTTTCCAGGCCCGCTTGCATGCCGACGTCGATAGTCAAGCCCAGATTGCTGCCCGCCACCGGCGCCGTTGATAGGTTGCCGCCTGTAGCCGCCAGCGGCACACCGTTGATATCCGTCACTGCCTTCAGCTGCCCCGGCGTACCCGCCAACTGCTTGTTCATGGCCTGCTCGATGCCATACACACCCTTGCCGTCGTCATTCACAAACCCCAGCACCTGCGCCGCCAGCGCCCCCTGCGGGTACGTCCGGTAATCTTGCTCTAGCGTGCCAATGCCCGGCAGCTTGAATCCCAGGATCGCCTTAGCCTGCGTCGGCGTCAGCTTTTTGCCCAGCACCACATAGCGTGTAATCGGCCGCGTCAGCTCTTTCTGGATGGCCGGCACATCACCGCCGATAATCGGTTGCAGCTTGGCCGCCGCTGCTCCCGCATCTTTTACCACCTGCGGGTCAGCATACAGCGTATACAGCTTCTGATTGAGCACAATCGGCACCGTTTGGTCGCCCAGGTGCGCCGTTATAATGCCTCGTTCGGCTGGCACCACATACTGTTTGAGTTGGTCGCTACGTGCCGCTTGTTTGTAATAATCATAGCGAATCACCTGCAGGTAAAACACCCGCACCGCAAAAATCCCAATCACCAACAGCAACAGCCCGTACCAGATACGCGCCCGTTGTACGGGATTGATACTCGCCGGTTGTTGGTTCATTGTTTATAAGTATACCGTAAGCTGGATTTGGTCGGCCTTGTTACTGCACGCTGCCGGCGGGCGAAGTCTGGCTCATCGAAGCCGCCTCGGCACTAGCCGTCACCCGATCCATCGACTGCAACCGCGCCGAAGCCACCGTCAGGTCCTGATGCTCCTGCTGCAGTTTGGTCTGCTCCTGCTTGAGGTTGTTGATCTGATAGCCGTAGGCGTTTGTTTTGGTCACCTGCGTCAGATACAGCAGTCCTAGCAAACAAGCCAGTACAATCAGCACAATCGTATTGCTGATCGGTCCCATGCGCTTGTCGGCCACGCGGAAACTAACCGAATTCTGGCCGCGCGCCAGACTCTGCTGCCGGCCCATAGCCAGCGTATTTGAATATGTCATAGGCTTTTTTTGTTTTTGTTTTTGGCCCGGCCGGCCCCGCCATTCCTTGCGGCGTGCGCACTGAACGGACACGGGTACGATTGCTGAGAACTCGTATCCGCCGTATGCGCCGCTGCTCAAAAGCATGCGGGACCTAAACCGAGTGCATTCCTACTAGCGAACCTTTACGGTCACCTTATAGGCGCGGGAATTGCTTTTGATGCGAATTGGCATGCGCGCTTCCCTTTCTTTATTTTTTTATTTTCGCTACGGCTCGGAACTTGGCGCTCCGGGCACGCGGATTAAAAACTAATTCATTCTCGTCGGCTGTGGCAGGATGTTTGGTTAGTAGCCTCAGCTCGGCGTCATAGCGGTCCCCCGCTCGTTCGGCAAAAAACTGCTTCACGATGCGATCTTCCAAACTATGGAAACTTATCACACCCAATCGTCCACCTGGCTTGAGTAGTTCTACCCATAACGGCAATGCCGCTTTCAGTAGTTCCAACTCGTCGTTCACAGCAATGCGAATCGCCTGGAACGTCTTGGTCGCCGGATG
>CAZRWV010000043.1:0-9026 GCA_964603965.1 uncultured Candidatus Saccharibacteria bacterium | reverse complement strand
ATCTCTTCGATCAGGTCCTCGATGGTCACGATGCCGATTATCTTGTCGTCTTTTTCGACCGGCATCAGGTGGCTGCGGGCGCCAATAAACCGGCGAAACATCGTGTCCAGTGCGGTCATACTGCCGACGGTTTCAACTGGGTGCAGGGGCAACTCGTCCACTCGCCGCGGCTCTTCGTCGAAGTCCATATCGACCAGCTGTTTGACCAGTAAAACGCCGTAACAGATGGTCTTGGTGTCGTTGAAGATAGGAATACGGCTGCGGCCCCGGGCTTTGATCTCGTCGATCAGGGCGCCGTCGATCAGCGTCTGCGGCTGCAGCCAGAATACTCTGGAGATGGGTGTGGCGATGGTGCCAACGCGTTTTTCACTCAGCTGGAGTGCTCCACGGATGATCTCGACCTCACCCTCGTCAAGTTCGCTAGTCGTATTGCCCAGATGTTCGGTAATCATCAGGCCCAACTCGCGGCGGGTGTGCAAACGGGCGGTTTCCTCTTCGAGCAGGCGGTCCAGCAATAGCTGCAGCGGCTTAGCCACGGGGTAGGTGAGTACGATCATTACCGTGAGGGCCGGCGTCAGCCTGGATGAAACGCGCAGCGCCCGGCGCAAAAACAGTGCCTGCGGGAAAATCTCGCCGAAGATCACGATAAGCAGCGTGGTAATAATACCCGCCACCACGCCAAAGAACACACTCTCCAGCACCAGAGAGGTGGCCGACACGGCGGCTACATTGGTGAGCAAAATGGCGCTCAGTGTCAGGTGCGCGTTGCGGCGGAACGGCAGTACGCGCTTAGCTTGTTTGCTGCCTAGTTTAGCCTTGCGCTCCAGGTCGCGGGGCTCCAGCGCCATCAGGGCGATATTCAGGCCCGAACAGACAGCGGACACACCGATCAGTGCCAGCACAATCAAAAAAGAGAGGGCGATATTCAAGCGGCCGCCTTGGCAGTCGTATTCATATAATCCTCTATTGTAGCATGGGGCTACCCCTGTTGTAAAGCCGTGGTACATCCGCGTGGACGGGGGGACTAGTGGGCGCCAGGGGCGTCGTTGCTCAAGGCCCGAGTCAGCCTGATGATCCCGGCGGCGTCTCCTGGATCGACCAACCCGGTTGTCAGATCGACCTCCTCCAGCGAGCGCCAGCGGTCGAGGTCTACTGTTGCCTGCTGCATCACCTCTTCCATAACAAGACCGGCCGGCAGGTTTTTTACGTCCGAGACGTAGCGCGAGACGCGTGGGGAGCCGCCCTCCGCGGGGTCGTATTCCGGATCGGCGTCCGGGTCAAGACCGTACCAACGTGTCTCCACGGATAGACCGCCGTCAACAGGCGTGGCGATTACCAGTGCAAAACTGCTGTGTCTGTTGGTTGGTTCACTTGCGCCTTCAGGCAGGTCCTGGCTGGTGGCATACCGTACGGCACACCACTGGTCGGGCGTCGCGCCCAGTGTGGTTCCGTCGACTAGACCAGGGGCGTATGCGTGCAGGAAGTCCGGTGCAACCTCACGAACAACTGCCGCATGTCCCTTGCCGCGTGACTCATCGGCCGCGTGACTGAAGGTGTAGGTAGTTATGGTGTTGTGCGCCTCGCTAGCTAGCAGCTCACTTACACCTACTTCCGTATTGTTCATGTGTGACTCTTGTAGGCTGCTCATCCCCATTCCTCCATTGTTTAGCTGTTACGTAGTGTACCAGAACCGAAGCTGAATAGAATCGGTCTAGAACACAGCAGCGACGTCGTCGAGGTCAGTCTCAAGGGATGCGCGCTCTTCCTCTGCCGCTAAGATCTCTGCCACTACGAGCGGGTCATAGTCAGTGGGGTGCGACAGCAGGAACTCGCCGCGCTCCCACCTGGCATTCCCAGGGAAGCCGTCCTTATTGTCCATTTTGGACGCTATCCGGAGGGCGAGCACATGGACGGCTACCTCATACGGTCTGGCGGCTGCGGGTCCGTCCTGGTCGAATGCTGCTAAACCGGCCGCTGCCAAGTCGCGGATTCTCATCCTATCCCTTGGGTCAGCCTCACCAAAATAAACGTCCAGTAAACGTGCGGCCGGATCTTTTTCGCCAAAATCTCTCACGCCCATATCGTCCCCTTGCTCTCGTTACTCGCCTTGCTAATGCCCATGTTATAGACCTTTCTCTTTGCGACGTAAATACCCGGCATCACGCCAACAGGGAGGTGTTTACCGTGAGCGTCTTTCATGCTATAATTAAGTCAAAGGCGCGCCCCTTAAAGTCGGCGCTATTTTAATGATGAACACCACCCAAGACCCGGCTAAGATTCGTAATATCGCGATTATCGCGCACGTTGACCACGGCAAGACCACGTTGGTGGACGGTCTGCTGAAGCAGTCGCAGACCTTCCGCGACAACCAGGCCGAGATGAGCCAGACGCTCATCATGGACAGCGGCGACCAAGAACGCGAGCGCGGCATTACCATCACCGCCAAGGTGACGGCGGTGCAGCACGGCGATTACCGCATCAACATTATCGACACGCCGGGCCACGCCGACTTTAGTGGCGAGGTAGAGCGCACTTTGAACATGGCAGACGGCTGTCTGCTGATCGTAGACGCTCAGGAAGGCCCCATGCCGCAGACCAAGTTCGTGCTGGAAAAGGCCCTGGAGGCCAATCTGAAGCCGATTGTGATCATCAACAAGATCGACAAGCCCGGTAGCCGCATTGCCGAGGTAGAAGACGAGCTGGCCGACTTGTTTTTGGAGCTGGCCGTCCACGAAGATCAGCTGCACTACCCGGTGTACTACGCTATAGGTAGGGCCGGTAAGGCTTGGACGACACCACCGGTAGCGTCTGACGCTGAAGGCGCCGACGGCAGCCTTGATGTGCTGTTCGACGCCGTTATCGAGCACGTGCCCGCCCCGCAGGTGGAGCTGGACAAGCCGTTCCAGATGCTGGTGACGGCGCTCAGCTGGGACAACTTCAAGGGCAAATACGCCATCGGGCGCATTACACGCGGCGCCGTCAAGGCGGGCGACCAAGTCGTCTTATGCAAGAAAGATGGCTCGCAGGCCCGTGCCAAGGTCGAGCTGGTGTTCATGAGCCATGGTCTGAACCGGTTTGAAGTGCCCGGCGGTGTGGCCGGCGACATCGTGCAGCTGACTGGCATCGGTGACGCGCAGATTGGCGAGACGATCGCTGACGCCGTGCAGCCCGAGGCATTGCCGACTATCGAAGTCGAGGCGCCTACACTGCGCATTTATCTAGGCCCCAACACCAGCCCGTTCAAGGGCCTGGAAGGCGAATTTAATACCAGCCGCCAGATTGGTGAGCGCTTGCACAAAGAGCTCGAGACCAACGTGGGCCTGCAGGTGGAAGACGACGGCATTGGTTTTACCGTGGCCGGCCGTGGTGAGCTGCACCTGGGTGTGCTGATCGAAACGATGCGCCGCGAAGGCTTTGAGTTTGAAGTCGGCCGCCCGCAGGTGGTGACGCACATCGAGAATGGTGCCACCGTTGAACCGGTGGAAGAAGTAATTATCGAAATCCCCGCCGAGCACGTCGGTACCGTGCAGATGGAGCTGGGCCAGCGCCGCGCGGTCCTAAAAGAACAGTTCGCCAGCCCCAAGGGCGTTACCAAACTTGTTTACGAGATGCCTACCCGTGCGCTGCTCGGTATGCGCAACACGCTGATGACCAACACCAAGGGCACGATTGTAATGAACAGCTTGGTGACTGGCTACCAGCCGATTGGTGCGGCGCTGCAGCAGCTGCGCAATGGCGTGCTGATCGCCTTCGAAACCGGCACGACTATGCCGTATTCGCTGGAAACCGCCGAAGCCCGCGGCACGCTGTTCGTAGGTCCGGCCGAAAAAGTCTACGCCGGCCAGGTCATCGGCCTGAACACCCGCCAAGAAGACATGGAAATCAACGTCTGTAAGGCCAAGCACCTGACGAACATGCGCTCCAAATCATCGGATGGTACCGTGCAGCTGACGCCGCCAACCATCTTTAGCCTGGAACAATGCCTGGACTTCATCGAAAACGATGAGCTGCTGGAAGTAACGCCCAAGAACCTGCGCCTGCGCAAGCGCGAGCTGGACCCGAACAAGCGCAAACGCGCCAAGTAGGCGATACTACCCCTGTAAGAATGTTCGCCGTGCGCGGCGGCTCTTTGGGCTACACTAAGCGGGTCAGGAGGGGCTGCGTATGCCTACTGCTAGCCACGAGTCTGCGCCCCGAGCTTACCTTTTTGAGAGAGTGGCGGCTGTTGCGGCTCTGGTCACGGTGATGGTCGCTGGCTGCACCGGCAAAGCCGACACCGGCAGCGCCGAGAGCCCAGCAGCTACTCCTACCATGGCATCCCAGATCGCCGGTCTGACGGCGATGAATCTGGTATTCGTAGCTAACCCGAACGGCAATGACCAGATTTTTGAACAGTCCTTGAGTACACCGAACGAACCGCCTGTTGCATTGACTGACCCGAAGTGTAGGAGCGAGAATCCGCAAGCGTATCCTGGGGGCAAGCGGCTGGTGTATTACACCGACTGCGGTGACGGCAACCAAGTGGTCACGCTCGACCTGATTAGCCATGTGGGCACGCAGCTTACGCACGACACTGGTGTGCAGAACTACGATCCCACGTGCGTACTCGGCCCTGATAACGAGGTAATGATTGCGTGGAAGCGATCCGACCTGAAGGGCGATTACGGTGACCTGTGGGACATGAACGTCGATGGTTCGAACCAGCACGTTTTGACGCCGGGGCTGATTGCGGCCAAGCGCGAGGCTTGGAAGCCGACCGGGGCTGGTCCCGGCCGAGTCATCTTTACCGTTCGAGAACGCCAGGGTGATCCGAACTCCGACGAGCTGTATAGTCTGAACCTGGCTGATGGAACTATGCGGCAGGAAACTGATAATCACGTACCCGACTGGTTTCCGACGTACAATGCCGGGCAGGACAAGGTGGTCGCAATAACGCGGCAAGATGGCCACGACGTGCTGGTGATCATGAATCCGGATGGTACGGACCGAAGGGTGATTGTCGCCATGCCGGGCGATACTGACGATCCGTCGTGGGCTCCGCAGGAGGATATGGCGTCGAATGGCGGCGAACTTCCGGATGGCCTTATAGTGTATATCAATAACGGCGGCGGGAAATATAAGGTGTATGCCGAAGACCTTGCGACGGGCCAGCAGGCACTTGTGTACAACGGCCGCATCGGTCGGGCACTGGCGCCCATTTTGGTGCCGGCTGCCGCAGGCTAGGTGTTGGCCCAAAATGCTTGACAGATAAGTTCGTTATGGTTATAGTAATACGCATGTTCAAGCCGAACGCATCGTTTGTACTGCGTCGCCGCCCCGCCGGGGCGTAATTTCTTTTGCTATAAAAAGTTCGCCCCTCTAGCAATCCGCTACGAGGGGATTTTTGTATATACACCTAAATTTACGGAGATTACTGTGATGAACGAATTTGATCATCTTGATGATTTCGATGATTTTGAAGCTATGTATCTGTCGCACGCGGCGTATGGGCCGGAAGAGACAGATTTTACGACGACCCACGACTTCCATGAGTTGTCGGACGAAGAAAAACTGTGGGTGGCGCAGGTCGTGTCCAACTACACTAAGGGCCTAGAGGAAAAGGGCCTGCAGATGCTGCCGCAGGAACCCGAAGATATATTGGCCAAGCACAAAGCGTATGTGGAGATGGGCCACAAGCTGAATTACCAGGACTGCACGCATACGAAGATGGTGCTGGGCTTTATAGCCGCGACCAGTCCGGAAGCCCACAACGGACAGGACCATTCCGAGGTTGGCACGCTGTACGTGGCCAAGAAGTGGCGAAGACAGGGTATGGCTGAACACCTGACAGGCATAGTTACCGGTGCGCTGGTGCAAGATGGCACAGTGCCGTTTGCGTTTGTGAACCCGCTGAGCATGCCGATTTTTGTGAGTGATGGATACGTTCCCGCCAAGCTGAGCCAGCTGCCCCCGTCGGTCTTTGATGCCTGCGCGACATGCCCCAAAAAGCCGGTCGAGGGCTGTTGCGACGTGCAGCTGATAAAGGAGATTGGCAATGGTCAGTAGCAAAGTAATCGAGATCGATAGTGGTAAGCCCGGGCCGAGCGTGGCGATCTTTGCGGGCATCCACGGCAACGAAAAAGCTGGCGTGTACGCGTTGCAGGAACTGCTGCCCGGATTGGAACTGAAGCGCGGCAAGCTGTACGCGGCGTTTGGCAATCCGGCGGCACTGGCGGCCGATGTGCGTATGCTGGGCAAAAACCTGAATCGGTGTTTCTATGCCGGCAACGCAGGTACCGACCCGGAGGACGTACGAGCGCGTGAGCTGATGGCGGTGCTGGACAAGTGCGACGCCTTGTTGGACCTGCATATGTTCTATGACGACAACGGTCAGCCGTTTGCGATCTGCGAAGACAACGGCGTGGCATTAGCTTCGAAGTTTGACGTCGACATCATCTCCACCAACTGGGCCGAGACCGAACCCGGGGCGACAGACGGGTACATGCATCTGCAGGGCAAAATCGGCATCTGCGTGGAGTGTGGACCGCTTGCCAAGTCACGCGAATATACGGGCTTTGCCAAGCATACGGCGCTACAATTTCTGAAACATCTTGACATGATTAGCGACACTATAGCGTTTTCCGACACGGCGAAATGTGTTGTCGAGACGTACCAAACCATCTGCAAAAGCGGAGAGGATTTTGTGCTGAGTGCGGGTCTAAGCAACTTCCAGCTGCTGTGGCCTGGCCAGCTCATTGCCAAGGATGAGCGGCAGGAGTACCGCGCACAGGCCGGTGATTGCATCATCTTCCCGCACTATAAAGCGCGGGTGGGGGAGGAGGCGTATATTCTGGGCCGGGTGAAGTAACGCTCTACGGGCCGGCGCGGCTACCCACTACGCCGGCCAAGTCTATCACATCACCTCAAGCAACATCGTCACTGTTCGCGGGTGACCGCCGGCCTACACTAGGTGGCGGTACTAACCTAGGAAAGAGGAGGGAACGCCATATGCCAGACCCCAAGAACCGCGGACAATTTGGTAACCGTACGGACACGAGCGCGCAGGCGGCCAAGGGCGGCCGAGCCAGCACAGGCAGCTTTGGATCGTCGAACGCGGCTGATCCGAGTGCTGCCGGCCGCAAAGGCGCCGCGGCGCAGCCGCGCTCTGCGAAAGTGCGGGGCGGACAAAACAGTCACCGTAGTAGCGGTTACTAAAACAGATTGATCTCACGCATGGAGGGCCGCTTTACGGGAGCGGCCCTTTTTATTGGCTTGACTCACATTCGCTAACGTGCTAACGTATAAGTATTGTTCGTGCGGTGCTAGCAGAGATTTGGCCGCACATGAATCCGGAGTTTGCAGGTAGATTAGGTCTGACAACGCTCGCAGGGTTCCTGAACAGCGCAATATGTCACTAATCTAACCCCAAAGAGGATTCATTTCTTATGCCTATCAATTCACGCCGCGGCTATGCCTACAAAAGCAGCCGCACACCTTACGCTCGCAAACCACACGAACGCGCCCAGCGCGGCAACAAACATGGTCAATACATCGACCCTGCCAAGTTCGTGAAGGTCGCCCGGCCGGTCACGGTCGAAGAGTACGTACCGCAGTACCGCTTTGCCGACTTCCAAGTCGACCAGCGCCTGCAGGCCAACATCGCCCAGAAGGGCTTCACTACCCCCACGCCCATCCAGGACAAAACCATCCCACTTGGGCTGGACGGCAAAGATGTCATCGGTATCGCTAACACCGGCACCGGCAAGACTGCTGCGTTCCTGGTGCCTATCCTGAACCGTCTGATGACGGACCGTTCCGCCAAGGCGCTCATTGTGGCTCCCACGCGCGAATTGGCGCAACAGATCGAGATGGAACGCCGCGTACTTAGCCGAAACGGTGGCGTGTACGGTGCGCTGCTCATCGGCGGCAATGGCTATGGCTTGCAACTCTCCGACCTACGCAAAAATCCCAACGTCGTGGTCGGTACGCCCGGTCGCATCAAGGACCACCTGGAGCAGCGCTCGCTGAGCCTGTCATCTTACAACATTGTGGTGCTCGACGAGGTTGACCGCATGCTGGACATGGGTTTTGTGAACGATGTGAAGGATCTGCTGAGTCAACTGCATCCGCAGCGACAATCGTTCTATTTTTCTGCAACCATGGATCCGCGGGTGAGTGGCCTGATCAACGGCTTTAGCCCGGACGCAGTCACCGTCAGCCTAAAGCAGGGTGAAACGAGCGACAATGTGCACCAAGACGTAATTCCGTACGCCGACAAATACAGCAAACTCGAGGGCCTGCACCAGCTATTAATCGAACCGGTCGTGACCAAGAGCATCATTTTTGAATCGACCAAGCGCAACGTTGAGCGGCTGGAAGATGAGCTCAAGACCCGCGGTTTCCAGGTGGCCGCTATCCACGGTGACAAGACGCAGGGGCAGCGCAAGCGTGCGCTAGACTCGTTCAAAGAGGGCAGAGTGCCCATCTTGATCGCCACCGACGTGGCAGCACGTGGTATCGATGTGCCGGATATCAGCCATGTGATCAACTACGGCATGCCGCAGACGTACGAAGATTACACCCACCGGATCGGCCGCGCTGGCCGCGCGGGCAAAATCGGCTACGCGCTGACGTTCGTCGAGCAATAGCTCGCGCTGCGCCGTACTGCTTCGCCGCGTTTGTGCGGTACAATGAGGCCATGCCCAGCGTTGCAACCACAACCATCTACTATAGTCGTGCCCATGAACGGGCACTGCAAACGCTAGACAAAGTCCGCACCGGCGCGTGGGTGGCGGTGATGGCGCCCGGCGGTGATGATTTAGACGGTTTGGCCGAAGAATACCATCTGGACCGCGGACACCTGGACGACGCAGTCGATATTTACGAAGCGCCGCGCATCGAGGTCGAAGACGGTACCGTCTACATCTATACCCGCTATTGCTATCCGGAAGGGCGTGAGGTTGCTACGGAGCCGCTGCTGATTGTCTGCACGCCAAACTACTTGATGACGGTTATGCGATCCCGGACGAATATTCTGCAGCGTCTGA
>CAZRWV010000042.1:0-9253 GCA_964603965.1 uncultured Candidatus Saccharibacteria bacterium | reverse complement strand
ACTTTCACTCCTTTCTAGTTTAGTGAAAGTGTCCAAGATGTATGGGAGCCGGATAAGCGCGGCGCACTCGGATATTGAACAAAGTAGTAATACGTGGTACAGTATGCTGCTGTGAAAACTGTTATGTCCGGTGAGCCCATAGCTGAGGCCGAAGTTAACGCAGTCCAAATCGCGGTAGCGGAACAATTCCCTCCGGAACTGTGGAGCGAGGACGTCCCGGTTCGTATGCAGGTTGCCGACATCATTGGGCTACATCCTGATTTCTTTTATTCCTGGATACAGACAGACAACGACCGAAGACATCCAGAGTGGGAATGGATGGCGCTACTGTTCGGGTCGGAAGTTGTGGGCGGTGGCGGTGATCAGCCGGTGCGGTTCAGGAGTTTGCCGGTGGAGATGCTGCCGGCCGTGCACGAATATCTCAAAGACAAAGTGTTGTATAACGAAGACGTTCGTCCGTCCAAGTTCGTTACTCCGCCGGTGCCTGAAATCCGGGCCCCACGTAATGGCGTCTTCTGGTTGGATCAAATGGCGAGCGGCCACTGGGGCCTGACGTGCTACCCGAGCGCTGATGTGCAAGCCGACGGCACTAGGAAGACAGTTCGCTCGGCTCACGATTACGAGTCGTATCACCCCGCTGTATTTATGACGCTGGGGCGCGAAAGTCAGGCGTACGTGACCAAAGTGACGAGGTATCAACGAGACTGGCTTTTGACATGCATCGATGATGAAACGGACGAGCGGATACCGGGGAGCTCGCTAGTACTTCGGCTACCAACGGACACTTCGCGTGATCCCTACAATGCCGGGCCTGACAAAAACGGCGAAGGCGGGTATCAGGACGGGATGCACATTATTGATTGTATGACTGACGACGCTAGCCATCTGCTCGTACTCCATCACTTAATGCATGACAAAAACGGTACAACGCCCGAGGAAAGATTGCAGGCGCTCGAGGCCTATGTAGAGTCGGAGCGGCAAGACGGGGACGCCACATTGCATCAAGCTGTAGCTGCGCTCACGTTCATGCGCAAATATCACGCTGCGATGGCGAACTTCATAATGAGACACGAGCATCGTCGCAACATTACCCCGGAAGAAGCGGAGGCTGCGTACCGGGACTACACAAAGGGCACGGTGCGGGTTGTCAAGAAAATTTCCGGTACGTGGACAGAGACGGATGAGCTCGCCGATCAGACGGAACGACGAAGCAAGAGGGCTGCGGCGCTCGCGCAAACTGCGCTCGTGTAATCGGTCGCTTCCATTTGCGGGCCGAATGTTGTACAATCAGCGCATTAACTAACCCAAGCGCTGACTAAAAGTCGTTGTCGTTCCCAAGCGGATGCCAAAGATGTTACAGAGCTCAAGCCGGGCCGAGCCGGCAAAAAGGAATCACAACCGTATGACAGACGGCAAACCAGAACAAAAACAGCGGATTCGCATCCGCCTGAAGGCCTACGACCACAAAGTGATCGACCAGGCTGCCAAGCAGATCGTAGACACCGCGTTGCGCACCGGCGCAACGCTGGCCGGCCCGATCCCGCTGCCGACCCGCAAGAGCACCTTTACGGTAGTAAAGAGCCCGCACGTTTATAAAAAGGGCCGCGAGCAGTTCGAAATGCGCACCCACAAGCGCCTGATCGACGTGTTCGACCCCACTCCCAAGACCATCGACAGCCTGATGAACCTGAGCCTGCCGGCCGGTTGTGACGTCGAAATCAAGATGTAATCACCCCATAAAGGACCTAGTGTGGCTGCGGAACGACTGCTTGCCTCGGAACTGACGAATGATGAAGCGACCAAGGCTGCACGCCTGGTGTTGCCGTTACTGATCAGATTCTATAACGAGGGCGGACATTCTGGGGTAAATATGGTTGATCCAGACCGCATCGCTGCAGATGTCGCGAATGTCGATCTGACCATTGTAGGCTACGCGATTCAACAGGGACTAACCGATGGAGCGCTTGTGCAAGGAGGCGAGGACGGCGGCTACCGGCCGGATCCTCATCATCCATCGGTGAAGGCGGCATTGGCTGCGCGTGAATATCCTGCACCTGACGGCGTGGCAATATCACGTTCTGTGCTGGAAGAGATCATAGGTAGGGAATATGGAGTGCAGCAGGCTAAGCGTGAACTGGCGCTTGTTGTACGGGGACTCCGTCCGACGGACCACTAGGAGCATCTGTTGCCGGTGCGCCGCCGGACAGGTATACTAATTGCTAATGGCTAAAACTAACAGCAAAAAAGTAACTTCCCAATCCGCGGCCTTCGACGGTGTCTACGTCCTAAAGCTAGTTCTGTATGTGCTGCTGGGCTCGCTGTGGCTCAAGCTCGGGCATAGCGACTCGGGGCTCAGCGTGCCGCTGCCACTCGGACTGGCCGTTGGCTTGGTCTTTACGGCGCACGAGCATTTCCGCATTGATCGCAAGATCGAGTATGCGGTGCTGGTCGTGGCGGCACTGCTGGGTCTGATGGCCCCCTACGGGCTGTTCATCAGCCTCTAGCCGAAACCCCGATCTACCCTATTGGCGCGTTGCCCGCCGCATAGCGGCGATGCCAAGCTGCCATAGTTCGGCCGGCTGCGACGCGTGTCGCTTGGCGGTCTGCGGGTCGACCAGATCGGCTTCGAGCTGATCAATAGGATATAGCCGCGCCCCGATCACCTCCGACGCTTGCAGACGCAGGCCTTCCAGACTAAGATTGCGCTCCACCACCACAAAGTTGTCGCCGACGGTCCGGTGCGCCCATTGGTCGGGGCCGGGTTGCATCACCACATCCAGGGCCAGTCGACCAGCAGGCCGGAACTGCTCCAGTGGGAACCGCAGCCCCAGCTCCTCCTCGGTTTCGCGTACGGCCGCATCCAAGTAGTCTTCGCCCGCCGCCACGTGCCCGCCAACCGATACGTCCCACTCGCCGGGCATGATCGTTTTGTCCCAGGCACGTTGCTGTTGCAGCAGGTGCTGGCCGTCGGTTATCCAAACATGCACGTCGCGGTGGGGTAGTCCCAGCCGATGGATCTCGTCCTTGTCCCGCTGTTCACCGGTGGGCTCGCCGTGCGGGTCGACAATGTCTAGTAGCTCACGGCTCACGGATGGTCCTCAGCTCGTTGTAGCAGGCGCCGATGGCGCGCTCGATTGTCCCGACCACGGCGTCCCACCGCTCGTCCTGGGGCAACAACGGCTCATGACGCCCGGTGGCGCTGCTAATCGTAGCCGTTCCAAATGGGGATGATGTGGTGGTTCGCTCCACGCTGCCCAGTTCCACCACGTAGCCCTCGGGGTCGTGGTACGTTACCCGCAACGCATCTACATGGTTGCCGGCGTCGTGCGTGTAGTCGCTCTCCCAGTCCTCAACGGCGATCGTGGCGTAGCCGAACTCGTTTTCTTCAAACGTCAGGCCGCGTAGCAATCGCCTTTTACCTTCGCTGCGAGTGATCATGTCGCCCAACCGTCTGGATTCCACGCGGCCGTTCACGATCTCGTGGCCGGCTTTCCTGAGCTGCACGGCCAGTTCGTGCGGTCGTAGCTTTTCTGGTTCTGTCATATTCCAACTCCTCATCGTTTGATTGATTTGTTGGAAGCGCTTCCAGGAACAGCATAGGCCAACTGCCAGCCGGCCTCTAGACTGCTCGTTTTGACTCAAGCCAGTTTGACTTGACAGAGGTGGCCATGCGCGCCAGACTAGCCATGTGCACCACATCCAAGCCAAGATCCTGCAAAAGCTGCTCCATGCCTATAGCCTGAACTACGCCGGTATGCGGCCAACGGGCGTCGAGAGTAACCACTTTGCATATCATCTGGAGCAACTGCTCAAAGAAGGCTTGATTGCCAAGGAAGGCAGGGTGTACTACTTGTCGCCGGCCGGCCTGGCTTACGTCGATAGTCTGAGCCAGGGCAAGATGGTGACTCGCCGCCAGCCCAACATCTCGACCCTGATCGACGTAACCACGCCCGATGGCCAAACGTTGCTGTTCAAACGTAACTTCCAACCGTATCTGCATCTGGTAGGCTTACCTCTGGGCAAGCTGCACTACGAAGAACGAATCGCCGATGCGGCCGCGCGCGAGCTGCAAGAGAAATCTGGCCTGACCGGGCTGGAGCTGGCACACCGCGGTATGGTGTATATCCATGTTTCGCTAGCGGATACGACCATCACGCGCATTCTGTGCCATGTCTTTCATGCCGATGTTGCCGAAGCCTTGCCAGTCTCGATTCCTCCGGAACGGGGCGAAGTGTTTTGGGCTGATCGCACCACACTTGACCCGGCTACGTTTGCCCCCGGTTTTACGCGGGTTAAGGAGCTACTGAGTGCGGACAGGGGGCTCTTCTTTGAGGAGATCGAGGTGACGCTGGGCAGCCGCGGCATTGACAAGCCATAACGCTTGTGCTATAATGAAGAGATAGGGTCATGAACCGCACAGCCGGCCATGTAGAATTCACAACATCTTGACAGAGGTACCTGTCGGGTGGTAATCTGTACGGGTATATCAAATGATTCGTTCCAGGTGAGTTCGGACAGGTCACCCACTAACAGGGGTAGAAACCTCCAGCCACCGGCATTTTTATAGGTTTGGCCCCAAAGGCTTGCCGGGATGCTCAAGGGGTCCGAACGTAACGGTTAGAAGGATGCTATGAAAGCACTCATCACAAGAAAGGTTGGCATGACCAGCACCATCGCAGAAGATGGCGCGGTTCAGGCTGTCACCTTGCTTTCCGCTAGTCCCTGCGTTATCACGCAGGTCAAAACCGACGACACTGACGGCTACACCGCTGTTCAGGTTGGTTTTGAAACTGCCAAAGAGGGTAAAACCGCTAAGGCACAAGTCGGCCACTTTAAGGCCGCCGGTATTAATGGATCCGCTGAAGGCTCCATGCCGAAGATTATTCGCGAGTTCCGTCTCGCAGGTTCCGACGAACTAACAGAAGACCTCAAGGTAGGCGAACAGCTAACCCCCGAGGTCTTTTCAGTTGGTGACGTGGTGCACGTTACCGGTACGAGCAAGGGTAAGGGTTGGGCCGGCACCATTCGCCGCCACAACTTCCACCGCGGTCGCAAGACGCACGGTGGCCGCAGCTATCGCCGCGTGGGTTCCATCGGTAGCATGTACCCGCAGCACATTCTAAAGGGCAAGAAGATGGCCGGTCATCTGGGTCACGAGCAGGTCACTATTCGCAACCTGAAGATCGCGCTGGTGGACGCCGAAAAGGGCTACATCGGTGTGGTCGGCGCTGTGCCTGGTCCGAACAAGGGAATCGTAATTATCAAGGGGGCAAACTAATATGGCAGTTCCTACATTCACAGCTGCTGGCGCTAAGGCCACAACCCCCGCTAAGCTCGCCAAGGAAGTTTTTGCCGTAGAGGTAACCAACCACCAGTTGGTCAAGCAAGCCTACGACACTTACCTGGCCAACGGCCGTGAGAACCTCGCTGTGGTAAAGACCCGCGGTGAAGTCAGCGGTGGTGGCCGCAAGCCCTGGAAGCAAAAGGGTACTGGCCGCGCTCGTTTCGGCTCTAGCCGCAACCCCATCTGGCGCGGCGGTGGTATCGTGTTCGGTCCAACCGGCAACGAGAACTACTCCAAGAAGCTGCCTGTGGCCGCTAAGCGTCAGGCTATCCGCCAAGCGCTGAGCCTGGCCGCTAGCGCTGACAAGCTGATCGTTGTTGAAAAACTAGCCAGCAAGGACGGCAAGACCGCAGAGCTCGCCAAGCTGCTCGCCAAGGTAGGCGCTAAGCGCGACATCATGGTGGTCGTTACTGACAAGACGCCGGAGTTGATCCGCGCCGTGGCCAACCTGGGCGATGTCAAGCTAGTCTCTGCCACCTACGTAAACGTCTTCGACGTCATGAACGCCGACACGGTCATCCTGACCGCCGACGCACTGGCTGCTATCGAAAAATGGCTGGCCGCCAAGCCTGCAACCAAGGAGGCTAAATAATGTATCTGCTAAAACCCCGTCTGAGCGAGAAGGCTTACGCCATGGCTCAGGCCACCAATACATTCGTCATCGACGTACCGGCCGACCTGAACAAGCACGAAGTCGCTGCTGAAGTCGAAAAGCAATTCGAAGTCAAGGTCGCACACGTCCGCACCGTTAGCCGCAAGGGCAAGGTCAAGCGCGTGATGAACCTGACCGGCAAGCGCCAAAGCAACCGCCACGGCGTCCAAAGCGATATCAAAAAGGCCTACGTTACGCTGCAAGCTGGCAGCCACCTACCATTCTTCGAAGCCGAAGAAAAAGAAGCTGCTGAAGCTGCCAAGGCCGACGAAAAGGCCAAGAAGGCTGATAAGAAGACCGAAGCTCCGGTGGCCAAGGCAAGCGTGAAGGCAGATGCCAAGACCGCGCACCGTGGTCTGTTCCGCAACAGAAAGTCGGGAGAACGCTAAGATGAGTATTAAACAATATAACCCCACGACGCCCGGTCGGCGCGGTATGAGCAGCCAAGACTTCGACGTAATTACTACCAAGAAGCCCGTCAAGTCGCTGGTTGTATCCAAACGCCGTGGCAATGGCCGCAACAACCAGGGCCGGATCACAACCCGTCACCAGGGTGGCGGCGCACGCAAGCACTACCGCTTGGTCAACTTCAACTTCAAGGGCGAAGGCGTGATCGAGCACATCGAGTACGACCCTAACCGCAGTGCCCGCATCGCTCGTGTCAAAGAAGCGAACGGTACATACCACTATGTACTGGCCGCCAAGGACATGCAGATTGGTCAGAAGCTGGTCGCCGACGAAGAGGCCGCCATCGAGACCGGCAACCGTTTGCCGCTCAAGAATATCCCGGTCGGTACCACCATCCACGCTATCGAACTGCAGCCCGGCAAGGGCGCGCAGCTAGTCCGCGCAGCCGGCAACGGCGCGCAGCTGATGGCCAAGGAAGGCGACTACGGTCAGGTGCGTCTGCCCAGCGGCGAAGTCCGCCGCGTGCTGCTGACTTGCACCGCTGCCATTGGTGTCATCGGCAACGAACAGCACCAGAACGTTAAGATCGGTAAGGCCGGCCGCAGCCGCCACCTGGGCAAGCGCCCAAGTGTCCGCGGCGTGGTTATGAACGCCGTAGATCACCCGCACGGTGGTGGTGACGGTGGTCGTCACCGCATGGCCAAGGCGCCTCGTACTCCTTGGGGTCAAAAGACCCTGGGTTACAAGACGCGCCGCCGCAAGTCGACGAGCAACATGATCGTAAGGAGCCGTCACGCGGCTAAGAGGAAATAAGGCGATGGCTATGTTTAGAATTGATCATGATGGCCTTCATCCTGGCGATGAATCATTTGCGTTGCGTGTACAAAGTGCTCGTGCAGTTGGTGCGGAAACAGCGCTTGGTACTGCCATCGTTGGTGCACTGGCCGTCGTACGGGCTCACAATCTCTCCCCCAGGGAGAGCCTGGTTGAAGACATAAAGCATCTCGTTGGAGAATTAGCAACGACCCTTCCAGGAGATACAGTAACAGGATTAGATGTTGGTATGCGTTACGCTCTTGACGTGCAAAATAATGTGGACAGGGCGATCCAAGAAGCGACAGGAAGAGGTAATTAATCATGAGTAGGTCACTAAAGAAAGGTCCGTTCATCGATCCCAAGCTCGCCAAGAAAGTGGCGGCCTTGAGCAACGACGATCGTACCATTATTAAAACCTGGGCTCGGGCGAGCACTATCGCGCCGGACTTTGTAGGCAAGACCTTTGCCGTACACAACGGCAAGGTGCATGTGCCGGTGTTCGTCACCGAAAACATGGTTGGCCACAAGCTGGGCGAATTTAGCCCCACCCGCAAGTTCCGCGCCCACGGCGGCAAAGTCGCGAAGGGAGCTAAATAATGGCACACGATACATATGAATTTGTTAGGGTTGCTACGTTGCAGGATGGTACGGTAGAGGTGCTTCCTGGTGCCGACTGGCGTCCACTAGATTGGAGTCGAGGCTTGGGTACTGTAGGTCCTGACGAAGCTGGCCAGGGTGCCGCCCAGAATCTGCTAGCTGCAGGCTGCGATCCTGAGCAAGCGGCTGCACTGTTCGCTGGCTTCCTCCGTAGTGCAGAGCTGCAGAAGACACACGAGCGTTTTGTCGAAATATATGCAGACCGAGCGCTCCAAGAAGCTATGGGGGGAGTAAACTAATGGCAGTTAAAGCAGAGAGCCGGGGCGTCCGCATGAGCCCGCGCAAGGTAGGTGTTGTTGCCGCCCTGGTGCGTGGCCGCAGCGTTGCCGACGCGCTCGTCATTTTGGAACACGCGCCGCGCCGCGCCGCCTTGCCGGTCCTCAAGACCATCAAGAGCGCAGCCGCCAACGCAACGCACAACCACAACTACAAGGCCGAGGGCCTGCGCATTGTCGAGATTACCGTCAACCACGGTGCTCGCATCAAGCGCTTCCGCCCGGCCGCTATGGGCCGTGCCCTACCGTTCCAGAAGCGCAGCAGCCACATCCGCGTCATGGTGGATGGTGAGCAGCGCGCTGCCGCCAAGGCACCGGCCGAAGCCAAGCCGGCTGTAACTAAGGCCGAGAAGCCTGCAACCAAGAAGGCGGAGGAGAAGTAATCATGGGACAGAAAGTAAACCCCATCAGCATGCGCTTGCAGCTCAACAAAGATTGGCGTAGCAAGTGGTTCGTGGGCAAGCGCGAGTACGCTAAGTACTTGGCAGCTGACCTTCAGGTTCGCAAGCTCGTCCAAGACAAGTTTGGCAGCCGCGGTGCTATCAACAAGATCGACATTGAGCGCTCACCCAACCTGGTGACCGTTACCATCGCTACCGCTAAGGCCGGCGTGGTGATCGGCCGCGGTGGTCAGGGCGCGCAAGAAACCAAGGCCGCTATCGAGAAAGTCTACGGTGTGCCGGTCCGTGTTAATATCGAAGAAGTCAAGAAGCCCGACCTGTACGCCAAGCTGGTTGCCGAGAACATCGCCCACCAGCTGGAGCGCCGCATGAGCTTCCGCCGCGCTATCAAGAGTGCCAGCGCCGCCACCATGCGCGCCGGTGCCCAGGGTATCCGCATCGAGGTGGCCGGTCGTCTGAACGGCGCCGAGATGAGCCGCCGCGAAAAAGAAGTAATGGGCTCCGTCCCGCTGCACACTATCCGTGCTGACGTCGATTACGCCGCTGCTCGTGCCAACTGGCCGGGTGCTGGCATCATCGGCATCAAGGTGTGGATTTACAAGGGGGAAAACTAACATGTTGATCCCTAAGCGTACAAAGTTCCGCAAGGTCCGTAAGGGCAAGATCCGCGGTGTAGCCACCAGCGGCAACTACATTGCCT
>CAZRWV010000041.1:5026-9298 GCA_964603965.1 uncultured Candidatus Saccharibacteria bacterium | reverse complement strand
TAGTGACCGCGGGCTTCGGTGTTGAGGAGCATGGTATCGCTGCCCGGCAGTTGGAGCTGCAGGGTCTTTTTGCTGATTTCGGCCGGCTGGCCGGCTGTGGCGGTGAGCAGCGGTACGGGCCAAACACGTTCGGGATCGGCCTTTTTGGGATCGTCCAGGAAGTGCTCCTGAGTGACGATCGCATGGGCGCCGTCTTGGGCAATGCTCACCATTGGGAAACCGCTGCGCGTAAGCCAGGGGTTCATAAAGGCGGCGATATCTTTGTTGCTGGCGGCAGTGAGTGCCGCCCATAGATCGTCGCCGGTAGTGTTGCCGTAGGCATGCGTTTGGAAATACCGTTTGAGACCAGCCCGGAACGCATCTTCTCCGACGTAGCCTTTGAGCATAAACAGTAGGCGGCCACCTTTGGCATAGACGATCGATGGGTCGAATAGCGAGTTGATTTCATCCGGATGGCGTACTGCCACGCGCACAGGCTGCACGCCGGCTACCGCATCCCGCCGAATGGCTGACAATCCGTCCATCGCAATGTACGAGTCCAGGATGTGCCATTCGGGATAGAGCCGGTCGGTGACGTAATGCTCCATCATGTTGGCAAAACTTTCGTTGAGCCACAAATCATCCCACCACCTCATAGTGACCAAGTTGCCGAACCACTGATGGCTGGTTTCGTGCACGATTACGGTGACGATGGTTTCGAGGGAACTCTGGGCGGTCTCGCCGGGGTAGGCGAGCAGAACGCGCTCACGGTAGGTGATCAGGCCCCAGTTTTCCATGGCGCCGCTGCTAAAGTCGGGCAGTGCGACGTGGTCTACCTTGGCGAGCGGATAGTTGACGTCGAAGTAGTCCTCGAAATACTCAATGGAGCGTTTGGCGGCGTCAAGCGCAAAATCAACCGATTCGACCGGCTGTGCTACAGTCGCCCACACGCCCACGTCAGTGCCACGGGCTGTCTGCGTGGTTTTGCTATGCATCTCGCCGAAAACGAACGCTAGCAGATAACTGGACATCTTGGGTGTAGGCTCGAATATAGTAATTAGACGGCCATCCTTCTGGTCTTGTGATTTAACGGGTGTGTTGCCAAGTGTAACTACGCCTGGCCGGGTAACGATCGTCAGATTAAACACCGCCTTAGCCTCCGGCTCGTCGATACAGGGAAAAGCCTCGCGGGCATGATGGCTTTCGAACTGGGTGGCAAACAGCTTCTTCTCTGTGCCGTTATGGTCGAAGTAGCAGGGGTAAATCCCGGTCATGCCATCGGTGATTGGCGCTTCAAACGCTAGCTCCAGCATGTATTCGCCCGGATAGACCATCTGGTCGGTGTGCAGCCGCAGCTCTTGCAGACTGTTCTGCTTGTTGATACGTGTTACCGGCAGCTCTTGGTCGCCCTTTTTGTCGTGCTTGGTGACCTTGGCAGCGGTAACTTTGAGCCCGTTTTGGTGCAGCGTAATGCGCTGGCTCGGCCGGCCCACCTTGCGGCCTCGGATCATGACTGTACCGCTAAAGCGCATCGCGGCTTCGTCGATGTTGAACGTGACATCATACTCGCTCGGTTGAAATTGTGTATAAAGTCTGGCGACGGATTTTCCCATACCCCTTAGGATACCATGGCGGCTGCTTAGCCCCGAAGCAGTGCGCGGGAAGGGTGATAAGAAATATGGCACGTACGAACAACAGGATGGGGGTCACGCGTGGGGCGTGGCAGTCTCTGCAAAGCAGACTTGTCACGCCCCATGCGCTACCTTTGCACCGCCGAAGGTGTTGGCGTGCTAGTCTCGCCGTGGTTCTTGTAGTATTCGTCAGACATTGTTTGCCCAAATAGACCAAACGAAATGACGACAACGACCGCAATTGCCACGAGTAGACCAACAGTGGACAGCACCTTCACGACGATGCTTGGGCGACCTCCCTTAACCATATTCTCACCTCCTCGGCTCGAGATGGTCCCCGGCAGCTCATAGCTTTTGCCAATAAGCGGCCCGGGCCCATCTCAAACTCAAAAAGGGTGTTCGTACGTGCCAAGGTGCTTTGGAGATCAGATAGATATCAACAAAACTAAAATATTATACCACACTCGTCAATATACGTCTAGTTGACACATCGGGCAGGTTTGCTATACTACCTCTTGTCAGTCGGCCATGCAGGTCGACTTTTTTCGTGAGAGACCCCTACAATTTGGAAACTATAAGGAGAAAAACGAATGGATAATGTGGACTTCAAACAACTGGCCGTCGCCATCAAGGCGATCGCCGAAGAAAAGAACTTGCCGGAACCAACCGTCAAAGAGGTAGTGGAGCAGGCTCTGGCCGCAGCATACCGCCGCGACTACGGTGAACGCGAGCAGGAAGTGCGCGTGGTGATGAACCTGAACACCGGCGACGTGGACGCATATGTCAACAAAGAAGTCGTCGAGGAAGTCGGCGAGCCGGCGTACGAGCTGAACCTGGCCCAGGCGCAGCTTATCAAAAAGGATGCTGCTATCGGCGACTTTGTGGAAGTGCACGAGCGCGTCAACACCTTTGGCCGCGTGGCTGCTCAGACCGCCAAGCAGGTTATTCTGCAGCGCCTGCGCGAAGCCGAGCGCGAGATTGTGCTGGCTGAGTTCGAAGACAAGATCGGCACGGTGATTACGGCTATGGTCAGCCGTGTGGAAGGCATGATTGTGCGTCTGGAACTGGGCAAGGCTCAGGGTATTATGCCGCGCAGCGAACAGATCCAGGGCGAGCGCTACTACCCTGGTCAGCGCCTGAAGGTATTCCTGAAGGACGTGGAGCGCGGTCCGCGCGGTCCGCAGCTGGTGGTTAGCCGCGGCAACACGCAGTTCCTGGAATTCCTGTTCCGCGCCGAGGTGCCGGAAATGGAAAGCGGCGCTGTGGAGATCAAGGCCATCGCCCGCGAGGCTGGCGTGCGCTCCAAGGTGGCTGTAGCCAGCACCGTTCCTGGCGTTGATCCGGTTGGTACCTTTGTGGGCGGCCATGGCACCCGCGTGAATGCTGTCATGAACGAGATTGGCGAGCAAGAAAAAATCGACATCATCGTCTGGAAAGACAACACCACTGAGTTCATCGCCGAAGCGCTGAGCCCCACCAAAGTCACCCGCGTACAGCTGGATGAAACCGGCAAGCGCGCCAAGGTCATCGTAGCCGAAGATCAGCTGAGCATCGCCATTGGCCGCGGCGGTCAGAATGTCCGCCTGGCTTCCAAGCTGACCGAGTGCGAACTGGACATCGAGGCCGAAAAAGCCCCCGAAGTTCAGGGTGCTGTCGAAACCAAGGAACTGCCCAAGCAGCCCAAGCTCAAGAAGAAAGAGCAGCTGGAAAGCAGCCTACTCGAGGCTATTGAAGAACACGGAGAGTAGCTCTGACTCGCTACACCCACGACAACCCAACCCAGGACGTCTACCTCGTAGAACAGCGACCGCCTGGCGAGGGTCGGCCTGAGACAGTAGCCTTTACGTGCCAGTATTCGCATGGACGCTTTGCGTCCGATCCCCGAGCCGCTGCCTTGATCCTTGATGCTATGCGTGTTTGCGGGCCCGATCCCGAGGACCCGCAGGCCCGGGTTCTGGCGCAGCTCTGGGAAGATGGAACAGTTCGGCAGGTTTCGCGCGCCGCTGGGCTGGCGGCTTTACTTGAGACGTTTGATCCAGCAGAAGATTTAACCGAGGCGATTAGTGTCGCCGAAGACGAGAATAGCGTGTCACCTGACGACTACACCGAAGTCTGGGAGATCATCAGACGGATTAATTGGCGGGACGGATGCGTGATCGTTCGTCGAGATGGTATGCGGGCTCACGGCATCAGTGCGCAAGATGGCAGAGCTCTGCCCTATGTCGAAACTAAGCTTAGCGTGCTCAAGCCTGAGATGAGGGCGTTAGCTCGAAGCCTCGGCGCCAACGCTGCGATGTTCCAATATGAGCTGCAGGAGCGTCCCGATGGCGGCACCGAACTTCGATCGGCTGAGGAGCGTGTAGTACTGGGTACGCTGTATCGGGGGCAGTACTTCGTCCCGATCGAATAGTGTCTGATCTGCACGTCTCACCATCGCCTGCTTCGATGGCTAAACTATCAGAGTTTCAGGCAAGATCTTGACATATTGGCTAGTCATGCTAATAATGTGCAGGTAATTAAGGTAATCTGTTGAGGCGTTCATCGCCAAAGGATATCGTTATGCGTGTTGAGGTAGCTCCGGAACGATTAAGACAAGGTTTGGCACTTGCTCATCTGGCTGATAGTGTCGAAGGTGCTGTGCTTGGCCAGGAGGATCTCGAAC
>CAZRWV010000041.1:0-5016 GCA_964603965.1 uncultured Candidatus Saccharibacteria bacterium | reverse complement strand
TTGGTGCCTTGCAAAGGATGCGAGATGGTATCCGCGGCGATACAACCTATTGGGGTGACTTCTGGAAGCAATATAAACAACACTTACGAAGACCGTGGCCGTACTCTGGACCGTATGCTAATAAGTATATGATGTCGTCAGTCGCTGCGGTACGCCAAGCGCATCGCTTTGCGACAGACAAGGGGCAAATCATCGATCGCAGAGTGAGTGCGTACACGCAGCTAATAGGCAAGTTGCACGAATTCGCGATCACTGGCAGGAGTATTGCAACTCCAACAGAGATCAGTAACACAGGGGAGCCGCTGTTGCGTCTTGGACGCACGGACGCGAGACTACTTATGGGTAGCGTAGTTGCAAAGACGTCGGTGGGTGTCGTAGGAACGGTTAATCTGACAGAAATTACCATGGGTGGTGATATTGAGGTGGCGGTAGAGTGCGTCAACCCGGATGCTCCAGTCGTGTCGGGTTCCGTGGTGGCCGGCATGGGCGAGAAAATAGTACCGAACCCAATACAGTATCGCCTAGGCGACCCTTACCACCCGCGCCTTGATTCCCGCATACATCCCCCTATGCAGATTGTGCCCGCGGGCGGCAATCTGCCCGAATAACGGGTGTGATTTCATGAATTAGCACTCTTGCACGTCGAGTGCCAAAAGTGCTATCATGGACTCAGCGAAGAGTTCTAAAACATCGCTAGATTGAGGGAACTAATGAATCCAACCCCCGACTACCAGGAATTTTCTAACTTCTTGACCGATAACGCCCGCCAGAGCCTGGCGCACGCCGGTACGATTGCCCGCGGCCTGGGCAATGCTTATGTGGGCACCGAACACCTGCTGCTGGGCCTGCTGGCGCAGAATAGCAGCATGGGCGCCAAACTGCTGGAAGGCGCTGGCGTGACCCTAGACAAAGCTCGTCTGGCGCTGAATCTGACACCTAAGACGCTCGTTATTAACATGGGCGCCAAAGGCTACTCCGAAACCGCCAAGCTTACACTAAAGATGGCCTATGACGTCGCGCAGGATTACAACCAGGACTTCTGCGGTACGGAGCATATTTTATATAGTATTTTGAGCCAAAAGAATGCCCGTGCCACTATTTTGCTGCGCGACATGAACGTTGATGTGGACCGCCTGATGGCCGAGCTCGAGAACTTCCTGAGCCGTCAGCAGCACGAAGAAGGTGCCAGTGGCGCTGGTGTGGGTGCACGTCGCCCGAGCGGCAATGGCCGCAAGAATGGACGGGCCAAGACCACGCTCGATAGCTTTGGCACCGACCTGACCGACCAGGCTCGCGCCGGTAAACTCGACCCGGTTGTGGGGCGCGAAGCCCAGATCAAGCGCATGATTACCATTCTGAACCGCCGCACCAAAAACAACCCGGTGTTGATTGGCGAGCCGGGCGTTGGTAAGACCGCTATTGTGGAAGGCCTGGCCCAGCGCATTGTGGCTGAAGACGTGCCCGACAGCTTGCTCGACAAGCGTATTGTGATGCTTGACCTGGCCGGCATGATCGCCGGTACAAAGTATCGCGGTGAGTTTGAAGAGCGGCTCAAGAAAGTCATGGCCGAGCTGGAAGAAGACAAGAAGGTGATTGCGTTCATCGACGAGCTGCACCTGATCGTCGGTGCCGGCGCTGCCGAAGGCGCCATGGACGCTGGCAATATCCTAAAGCCGGCGCTGGCCCGCGGCAAGATCCAAGTTATCGGTGCTACCACCACGGCCGAATACACCAAGCACATCGAAAAGGACGCTGCTCTGGAGCGTCGTTTCCAGCCCATCCAGGTGCCCGAAACCAACCCGGCCGAGACGCTCGCCATCCTGAAGGGCCTGCGCAAGCACTACGAAGAGTTCCATGGCGTGACCATCAGCGACGAAGTGCTCGAAGACACCGTCAATCTGGCGAAGCGCTACATTAACGACCGCTTTATGCCCGACAAGGCCATCGACCTGCTGGACGAGACCAGTGCGCACCTGCGCGTGCTCAAGGGCAAGACCAGCCCCGAGGTTCGTAAGCTGCAAAAGGAGCTCAAGCTGGTTAACGCCCGTATCGACGAAGCCGTCGACAACGAAGACTACGAACGCGCTGCCCGTGCCAAGACCCGTGCCTCACAGATCAACAAAGAGTTGGAACGACTGCTCAAAGACACCAAGCAGGGCGACAAGCGCCTGAACGTTACGAGCGACGACGTGGCCGAAGTGGTGGCGCGCATCACCGGCGTGCCGGTAGGCAAGGTGATCAAGAGCGAGGCCAAGTACCTGCTGGCGCTCGAAAAGAACATTGGCAAGCACGTCATCGGCCAAGAAGAGGCCGTGGAAGTCGTCAGTAAGGCCATCCGTCGCAATCGCAGTGGTATCGGCTCCACTAATCGCCCAATCGGCTCATTCATCTTCTTGGGACCGACGGGTGTAGGCAAGACCGAGTTGGCCCGGGTGCTGGCCCGCGAGTTCTTTGGCAGTGACAACGCACTGGTCAAGATTGATATGTCTGAGTTCGGCGAGCATCACAACGTGTCTCGCCTGGTGGGCGCACCGGCCGGGTATGTCGGTTACGATGACAACGGCCAGCTGACCGAAAAGATTCGCCGCCAGCCGTACAGCCTAGTGTTGTTCGACGAGATCGAGAAGGCCCATCCGGACGTCTTTAATATGATGCTGCAGATTCTGGAAGACGGCTACCTGACGGATGCCAAGGGCCGCAAGATTGACTTTACGAACACCATCGTCATCATGACGAGCAATATTGGGGCAGAGAAGCTGCAAAAAGAAGCCAGCTTTGGCTTCCGTGCTGACCGGCCCAAAGACTTTGACGATCTGGATGCCATGCACCAGGCCAACAAGGACAATGTGCTAGACCGGCTGAAGAAAGAAATGCGCCCCGAGCTGCTGAACCGCATCGACAAGATTGTGGTCTTCCGCGGCCTGACGCGCAAAGACATCTACCGCATCATCGACCTCCAGATCGACGAGCTGCGGACCCGCCTGCAAAAGCAGGGCCTGAGCGTGTCGCTAACCAAGGGCGCCAAGGACTATCTGCTGGAGCACGGCTATGACGCCAAAAACGGTGTGCGCCCGCTGCGCCGCCTGATCCAAGACACTATCGAAGATCAGATGGCCGTCGAACTGCTGGACCAGAAGTACCAAAAGGGCGACATCGTGCACGTGAGCGCCAAAGACGACGCGCTTACGTACACTACTGTGGCGGAGTAATCCTAGGCCGAGGGGCTGGCCGGCAATGCGTCGGGCTGCGGTTGCGGCCGGCGTCTCTCGGCTTCTCAGAGTACTAGCGCTAGAGAGCCTGGATTTCTTGCAACCGTGTCAAATGCTGCCGCATTGCGGTGGTTTCCATCGGCCGCGCGCATCTCGGCGGCTTCAGTAAACAGGCGGTGACCCAGGTAGTATGCGTCCGGGTCCATGCCTGTTTGCGCCACATGTGCTTCACGGATAGCGGCAGTGAACACGGCAACCCCGATTTGTAGGCGTCTCTCAGCGCTTGTGCGCGGATGGATCTCTCTGCTCTGTCTGACAAGAGCAACGACACGATCGCTAACGTCGGGGTGGAGGATATCATTTGCGAGAGTTCCAAAATGTTCACGAACTTGCTTTGACAACATAGGGACGCCCTTTAGAATCTCTGCAATCGGTAACGCTTGCGTAGCTACACCCATGGCCGTACCTCCATATTTTTATTGCCCCAGTGTACTCCACGTATACCATCCGTGCCAATAAAACGATACACTAGAAGTATGAAAAAGTGGCTCCAAGCCAGTGTGCTGGTGTTGCTACTGACAGCCAGCGGCACACTGTTGCTCAAGCGTCAGGCGCTGTTTGATTGGTGGCATCTGCGCGGCTATGCCGCGCCGAGCGCCGTAGTGCAGCTGGCAACGGACGGTGCTATGACCGATCAGGCACGCCACCTGTTCTATGTGAATCGCCCGGCAGTCACCATCGGCAAAGCGTTTACTGATTACTGCCCAGCCAACGGTGAAAAGACGGTGGTACTTGGCTGCTATATCACCCCCGACCGCGGCATCTACGTTTATGCGGTGACCGACCAGCGGTTGGACGGCGTAGAGCAGGTGACGGCGGCTCACGAGATGCTGCACGCCGCCTATGCCCGGCTGTCATCGAAGGAGCGCAAGCAGGTTGACGCCTGGCTGATGGATTATTACCAGCACGGCCTGACCGACCAGCGCATCAAAGATACGATCGAGGCCTACAAGGTGTCGGAACCGAATGACGTGGTGAACGAGATGCACTCCATCTTTGGCACTGAGGTGGCGAACCTGCCCGCGCCGCTTGAGAACTACTATCGGCGCTATTTTACGGACCGCACCAAAGTCACGGCCATGACCGCTCGCTACCAGGGCGAGTTCACGACCCGTAGGCAGCAGGTAGCGAATTATGACGCCCAATTGGCCGGTCTCAAGGAGGAAATCGACAGCAGCGAAGCACAGCTAAAAGAGCAGCGAACATCTCTGGATAGCCAGCGTGCAGCGCTGCAATCCATGCAGGCGCCCAAACAAGTTGCCACGTATAACGCAGCCGTGGCCAGTTACAACCGGGCCGTAAGCACGTACAACACGCGACTTGAAGAGTATAAAAGTGACATCAACCAGTATAATGACATCGTAGCCAAGCGGAACGCCGTGGCACTAGAAGAGGCGCAGCTAACGCGGGCCATCACCGCCGCTCCGGCAACTCAGTAACAACGTACCTACTACAGAGAAGGACCAGACATGATTTTTACCATCCTCGGCATACTCAGCGCACTGGTATTTGTGATAGGTGACTACCAATACTTTGTAGACACGCTGCGTGGCACGACCAAGCATCGTGTACTTGCTCTATATCGCACCGGTCAGGCGCCGGCGTGATGCCGGCAGGGCAGCGGGGCATACTGCCGCCAGAGCCGCCGAGCTGTAATGATACAATAGAGTGCATATGGCAAAGGAGCGGGTTCGGTTTGTATGCGGTAACTGCGGCGCGGTATATAGCTCGTGGCAGGGCCGCTGTG
>CAZRWV010000040.1:3992-9352 GCA_964603965.1 uncultured Candidatus Saccharibacteria bacterium | reverse complement strand
CCAGTGCGGCCGATGCTGATCACGATGTCGCGCACCACCGTTGTGGCTTGCTCGGCGGCGTACTTGTACGCAATCGCGCCGCGTGGATACTTGCCCACGCTGCCCAGTGCGTCGTACTGTCGGCGATCGTTCACTTTTACTACCAGTCCGTCGGTGTTGTACGGCAGAGCGTGGCGTTTGTCTTCCCACTGGGCCACAAAATGCATTACATCGTCCAGATGGGTAAAGACAGTCGCTTCGGGGCTACGATAGATACCTAGTGCACTGAGCGTTTCGTACGCAGACATGTTGGTCGGCACATCATTCGGGTCATCGCGCAGCAGGTCATAGCCCACAAACCGCAATGGCCGCTCAGCGACCAGTTTGGGATCTAGTTGGCGGATTGTACCGGCCGCCAGGTTGCGCGGATTCTTAAAGAGCGGTTCACCGGCCGCCTCGCGCGCGGCGTTAAGCGCCGCGAAGTGTTTCTTGAACATCACGATCTCACCGCGGATTTCGGTACGTCCGGCCAAAAACCGTTTGGTTGACGGATCGCCACGGAGCCGCAGTGGCACGTTCTCGATAGTGCGTACGTTGATGGTCACATCCTCACCAATGAATCCATCACCACGTGTTACCGCCTGCACGAACGCCCCGTCTTGGTAAATAAGGGCGCAGGCTAGCCCGTCCTTTTTGGTGTCGCAGAAGAACTCATGCGCGTGCCCCGGCAACTGCTTGTCCATGCGCTTGACCCACGCCTCAACCTCGGATCGATCAAAGACATCATTTAGCGAGATCATCGGCCGACTGTGCGCGACCTTTTCGAACTTCTCTGGCTGGACATTCAGCACGCGCTGCGTAGGACTATCGGGTGTGATCAATGATGGGTCAGCAGCCTCCAGGGCCTTCAGCTCCGCCATAAGGCCGTCAAAGACAGCGTCTGACACCGACGGCTCATCGAGCACATGATACTCATAGTTATACTGATTCAACAGCTTACGCAGTTCAGAGGCGCGTTCGGTGGCTTTACTCATAACATGGCTCTGTACAGATTATACAAATAGCCGTGCACCACGGGCAGAGAGGCCATGCTGAGTGCGAAGAAGACCCACACCGCTACCGGCGTGGCGAACATAACGAGCGGCAGCATAATCACGGCGTCGATCAGCAGTAAAGCGATAGGCAAAAAGATGAGCTTGCGCCAGATCAGCAGCCGGCGGCCATATACCAGATCACGCGCGCTGTAGTACGCCCGAAGCGGCGACATATCAGGCAGCGTAACAATATAGACCGCAAAAATCGACGCCGTGATCATCCGCAGCGACCAGAGGATACTGAGCAACAGCAGTGCCAGCCACATGAGCTTTTCCCACAGATGCACCGCGATGCCATTAGTGATGACTGTGGAATACAAACTACCCCCAACCGCTAGCGGTATCAACTGCACGCTCAGCAGCAAAAATACCAATATAAACGGCACCAGCGGATACATTCCCTGGTAAAAACTGTCGCGCACCCGCGCCGTATTACCAGCCGTAATCTGCCGGAACGCCCAAATGCACGCCAAGCTACACACTAGCAGCAATATACTTTGGTATACCCCGGACGTAGCCGTGCTACCGCTGCCGGAACTGGCTAGCAGTACCGAGAACGTCGTCATGGCCGTCGCCAGCCTGCCGCCCACGCCGTTCAGCACGCTATCTAGTGTTGTCTTCAGATCGGTCAGATTGTTGCTGCCGGACAGGCCACGTACCAACAGGATGTTTAGCAGACCATAGACAGCGGCAATGCCCAAAAAGAGCTTTCGGTGCGCCCACAACTGCTTGAGCGTCAGCCAAAATAACACCCGCGCCTTGGGCAGCGGCTTATATGCCGGCACTGGCGGCCGAAAGTGCCAGGTGAGTGGCTTGTACCACACCCGGCTGCGGACCTGCAGCACGCGGTGGCCGTTCCGGCCCCGTTTAACGGCCGCCTTAACAGCTGGCTTCACGGAGCGGGGCTGTTTGCTTGCCACTGCTCGCTTTGGTTTGGTTTTGACTGGTTGTTTCATGTGCGACCCTTAAGCGTCTGTTAGACGTTCTTCTCCATCTGCGTTAAGCGAGCAATCCGGTCCTGAATGGGCGGATGGGTGCTGAACAGATTGGCCAAGTTACCGTCCTTAAGCGGGTTGGCGAAGAAGAAATGTGCCGTAGAAGTATTTTGCCGCTGCAGCGGACGGCCGTGCTGCTCGATTTTGGCCAGCGCCCTGGCAAGACCTTCGGGATAGCGCGTGGTGAGCGCACCGGTAGCGTCCGCCAGATACTCGCGCTTACGCGAGATCGCCAGCTGGATCAGCGTAGCCACCAGCGGCGCAATGATCGCCGCGGCAATCCCCAGTATCAGCAGCGCCTGATTGTTCGACTCACGGTCCCGGCTGCGAAACCACGTCATCTGCAAGATAAAGTCGGCGATTATGGAAATCACCGCACTCAGTGCAAACGCAATCATCGCCACGCGAATATCGTAGTTTTTGACATGCCCCAGCTCGTGTGCCAGCACGCCCTCCAGCTCGCTGTCGTCCATGATGTCCAGCAAGCCAGTCGTGGTGCAAACGGCGGCATGTTGCGGATCACGACCGGTAGCGAACGCGTTCGGCGCCGGATCATCCATTACGTACACCTTGGGCATCGGCTGCCCGTTGGTGATAGACAGATTTTCCACGATGCGCCACAGCCGCGGCTCATCGCTCTTCTGGATCTCGTGCGCGCCGTTAACCGTCAGGCTGAGCCGACTGCCCGTAAAGTACGACACCAGCGCGTACACCACGCCGATCCCCAGTACAAAGTACGTCGATTCACGCCCATACACGCTGCCCAGCAACCAGGCCAGCGCACCAATAAACACAATGAACCCGGCCAAGATAAAGACCGTCTTGCGCTTGTTGCTGGCAATTTCGCTATACATATGTGGACGTACCTATGTGGTTACCTTTCCTAAATATACTCTCCATCGCTCTTGCCAATCAGTGAACTCAGGCTGCATACCGATCGTACGGGCGTACTCTCTTGCCGAAACCGCATCATCTGTTGGCGAGCCGTCCTGAATCACCTCGAACGTTTTATCGTGAAAGATGATGGTCAGCGCCGTATCCGAAAACATGGCATTGTACCAATCCGGCTTCAGCACCTCTTGGATCTTTGCCACCGTCTCGGGACCTGCCTCAACCACGAACTCATACCAATATGGAAAGTTACTCTGCACCGGCCGTTGCACCACATCCAACCCCACCACCTTTAGATCATTCAAAAGGAGCGGATTAGTAAGTGATTCGCCGGGGATAACAAAGTACATTGGCAGATATTGCTACCCAATTAAAAGTTAACTTCAACGGGCTTTTGCAGCGTAGCCAACTGACTCTCGTCCACCTCAAAGAAATCTTTGTCGGCATTGAAGCCGAGCATCTTGGCAAAAATGTTGGTGGGGAACACCTGGCGCTTAGTGTTAAAGTCGCGCACCACGCTGTTGTAAAAGCGACGGGCAGCCTGGATTTTGTCCTCGGTGTCGGTCAGCTCGGCCTGCAGTTCCTTGAAGTTCTGCGAAGCTTGCAACTGCGGATAGGCTTCTGCAACGGCAAAGATACTCTTGAGCGCAGTCTGGAAGTCGTTCTCGGCCTTGCCGGCCTCTTTGGGGGTGGTGGCGCCCAGCGTTTGGGCGCGGGCCTTGGTAACATTCTCGAACACGCCGCTTTCGTGCTTGGCGTAGCCCTTGACAGTGTTAACCAGGTTGGGAATCAGATCGGCACGGCGTTTGAGCTGGACGGTGATGTCGCTCCAGGCCTCATCAGAACGGACGTTCAGGCGGACTAGCCCGTTGTACATCGCCGCAATGGTAATACCCAGCACTACCACAACGATAATAATGATTAGCAAGAGCATAAGCTTGAAGAACCTCCGTCAGTTACTTTTACGCTTACCAGTATAGCGCACTGGCGATCGGAGTGGTAGCAGACAGCCCGCTCACGCGCCTGATGGTATAGTGACACTATGCATATCATCGAGCCTACCCGGTACCAGCAACCACGCCGTCGGCGTCTGCGTGTCTGGCCGTTTGTGCTTGTAGCAGGGCTATTGGCGGCCGTGGGAGCGGGAAACTATCTGCGGCCATTGCCGACCCCAGTTATTACACTACGGGTAGTGCTACCCGATACTGGATCGGCACCACAGGTAGCGTGGCCGATGCAGATACAGGCGGCCATTGCCGCTCAGGGGTATGGCCTCCTGGGTACCAACGGCGACCCCAAGCCATTAGCTACAGCCAGCATAGCCAAGGTGATCGTAGCGTTGTGCGTGCTGGACAAGCAGCCGCTCGAGCCGGGCCAAACGGGCCCCAAATATACCGTCACGGCTGATGATGTCGCCGGGTATCAAAAGACGGTGGCCATGGGCGGCTCAGCGCTGCCGGTAACAAAAGGCGAGCAGCTTACCGAATACCAAGCCCTCGAGGCCCTGATGATCCCCTCCGCCAACAACGTTGCCGACTCACTGACTCGCTGGGTGTTTGGTAGTCATGACGCCTACGCAACCTACGCAGCAGCGTATCTGCAAAAGCACGGCCTGAACGACACACGCATCGGGCCCGACGCCAGCGGCTTCAACGCCGGCACCGTCAGTACGGCGAGCGATCTAACATCGCTAGGGTTACTAGCGCTCCAAAACCCGACGCTCATGGAAATTGCCGGCAAAACGACTGCCAACTTCCCAGTGGCCGGCACCGTCACCAATTACAATACGGTGCTTGGCACCAATGGTATTACCGGGCTCAAAACTGGCAACAATGCAGCGGACCCCGGCGCTTTTCTGATGACCGCCAAGGTGCACGTGGGCGATACTACGGTCCTCGTGACCGGCGCCGTGATGGGCGCAGCCGACTTGCCGACCGCTTTACGCGGCAGCGCGCAGCTGGCCGGCTCGCTGCAGCAAGCCTTTGAGCAGGTGCATGTGTCGACGGCCGGACAAGCCATGGGCACGGTGCACGCCGCATGGGGCGCGTCTGCCACGATCATAACAGATAAGCCGCTGCAGCTGGTGCGCTGGAAGGGCACCCGCCTGAGCGAAACCCACCGCATCGACGCCTCCAAGCACAGTGGCCAGATCGGCACCATCCAGATCACCGCCGGGCAGGCCAAAACATCCGCGCTGCTCAAACTGCAACAGCCGCTGCCCGGGCCGAGCTTTTGGTGGCGGCTAACGCGGCACTAGGCGGCGGACAGTCTGGTATACTACCCACCTATGGACAGCTTCTTTACTGCGGCGTTTTTTAGCCGCAACCGGGCACGTTTGCAAGCGCTCATTGGCACCGACATGCCAATCGTCATCACCGGCAATGGAAACATGCAGCGCACG
>CAZRWV010000040.1:0-3982 GCA_964603965.1 uncultured Candidatus Saccharibacteria bacterium | reverse complement strand
GTTCAGCCAGGACAGCGGGTTTTGGTATCTGGCCGGCTTGACCGGGGCGGACCTGACGCTGGTAATGTACCGCAGCGAGGCATATGTCATCGCACCGCAGCTCAGCTTTGAGCGACAGGCATTTGATGGGGCTCATGACGCCGAAGGCTATCAGTCACGGTCGGGTGTGCAGACAGTGCTCGAGGCGCCGGAGGGCTGGAAACGCCTGCGCGGCGAGCTGCAGCAAGCAGGGCAGGTGGCCGTCCTGGCCAGCCCACCCAGCTACATGAAGCGGCACGGGTTATACACGCTGCCGTATCGGCGGCGGCTGATTGCCAAGCTCAAGCGTCTGCAGCCGTCTTTGGCGTTTCGTGACGTCCGGACGGAACTGGCAGGCATGCGGTCCATCAAGCAGCCCGAGGAGTTGCAAGCGTTGCAGCGGGCCATCGACATTACCATCGACACGCTGAACGATACTGCCGCTCGGTTGGCCGATTACACGCACGAGTACCAGATCGAGGCGGCCATTAGCCACGGTTTCCGCAGCCGGGGCGCGGCCGGGCATGCCTTTGACCCGATTGTGGCCAGCGGGGCGCGCACCACCACGTTGCATTATATGGATAATAACGACCCTATCACCAAAGGTGATCTGATTCTAATCGATGCCGGCGCAGAAGTGGAAGAATATTCAGCCGATCTGGCGCGTACCATCAGCCAGCAACCAATCACCGGCCGTAAGGCGGAGGTCTGGCAGGCCGTGGCCGCCGTGCAAGATTACGCGTTCAGTCTGATCAAGCCCGGCGCCATACCGCTGGATTACGAAACGGCCGTTGAGACATTCATGGGTGAGCAGCTGCGCCGGCTGGGTGTTATCAAAACCAACAAGCGCGAAGACATCCGGCATTACTTTCCCAGCGCCACCTCGCACTTTTTGGGGCTGGATACTCATGATGCCGGTGACTACCGTCAACCGTGGCGGGCCAACATGGTCATCACCTGCGAACCCGGTATTTACATCCCCGAGGAAGGCATCGGCGTACGCATCGAGGACGATGTGCTGATTACACCAGAAGGCTACAAGGTACTGAGTGCGGCTTGCCCACGGGCGCTTAGTCCCGTACAATAGATGGTAATTATGCAGGCGACTGTTCAACGAGGGTTCGTGTACCGGTTTTTGTTACGCTGGCTGGTGTGTTCACTGGGCTTATGGATTGCGGCCGGGTTGCTTAGTGGCAGCGTGTCGTATGGCGACCACATGGGTGTCGTGATCATTGCCGGGCTGATCTTGGCGGCTATCAACGCGCTCATCAAGCCCGTGCTAGTGCTGGCCAGCCTGCCGGCCATCTTGCTCACGCTGGGTCTGTTCATGATCATCATCAATGGCCTGACGGTGTACCTGCCCAGCTGGCTGTACAGCCCGCTGCAGATTACTAACTTCGGAGCAGCGATTGTGACGGGTATTATCATCGGTTTGGTTAATTATCTGGTAACGGCTATATTGGAGGAAAGATGAACATTTATAACTACATCACTGTCGGATCTATGCTGTTCATGGCACTGCTGATATTGATACAGACGCGCGGCGCCAGCCTGGGCGCGGGCTTGGGCAGCAGCGGCGAAGTCAACACCGAACGGCGCGGCACCGACAAGACAATCTACCAGATCACGATCGTCACGGCCATTGTGTTTGTGCTATCGATCTTGCTCGGCATTCTAATGTAGGCCCTATGTGGGCGTCTTTGGGCGGGTGGTGAAATCATAGATGAAGTGCGAGAGTAGATGAATCTTTTGGACCGGACAACTAAACTACGCGTGCGGCGGATTTTCCGGCGGCGCCAAAGACAGGTAGAGGCAGCGGCCGAGGCGGCCGGCACATCGCTCGACACCGAGTTCATTGGCCGGTTTGACCGGCTATTGCGAGTCCGACGATTTGCGTTTGGCTGGCTGGCGTTGGCAGTGCTGGTAACGGTGTGTACAATCGTGCAGACCGTGGCGCTCAGCGGCCAGTACCAAACGGCCCAGCCGGCACCGGGCGGCATTTATAACGAAGGCATAGTCGGCACCTACAGCAATGCCAACCCAGTATTCGCCACTGGCGCGGTGGATGTAACCATATCCAAGCTGATCTTCGCGGGCCTGTTTAAGTACGACGAACACAACCAGCTGGTTGGCGACCTGGCAAGCGGCTACACCTTGGATAGCACCGGTCGGCGCTACACCGTCACGTTGCGCCCTGGACTGACCTGGCAGGACGGGCAGGCGCTGACCGCCAAAGACGTGGCGTTTACGTATCACTTAATCCAGAACCCGGATGTGGGCTCGCCATTGATCGCCAACTGGCAGAATATCACCGTGGCGGCGCCAAATGACCACACCATAACGTTCTCACTGCCCAATGTATACGCCGGGTTTCCGTATAGCTTGCTAACCGGCATCGTGCCCGAGCATCTGTTGGCCGGCGTACCGGCCGCGCAGGTGCGCTCCGAGCCATTCAACACCATCCGGCCGGTGGGTGCCGGACCGTTTGCCTGGCAGGCCATTCAAGTATTGTCCAATGCCGACCCGGATAAAGCAGTCAGCCTGATCGCGCTACAGCCGTTTCATGGCTACGTTGGCGGCGCGCCTCGCTTGAGCGGCTTCGTGTTGCACGCGTACGGCAGCCGCGATGTGATGATTGCCGGCTTTCAGCGGCACGACATCAACGCCATGGCAGGGCTGACCGATATGCCGGCCGTCTTGAGTAAGGCCAGAGATGTTAGAGCTATGGATTTTGGCTCCACCGCCGCCGTCATGACATTTTTTAAGACCGCCTCAGGCGGGGTGCTGGCCGACAAGGACGTTCGCCGCGCACTGGTACAGGGCGCCAATACCACTGCCATTCTGGACAACCTGCCGTATGCCACCCGGCCGGTGCGTGAGCCGTTCCTGCTCGGCCAGCTCGGGTACGACGCAGGATCAGTGCAAGCATCCTACAACCGCACCGCTGCCAATAGCGCTCTGGACGCCGCTGGTTGGGTACGGGGCAAGGACGGCATCCGCAGCAAAAACAGCACGCGGCTGGCGTTTCGGCTCTACGCCGAAGACACGCCTGAATACCGGGGCGTAACCAAGGCGCTGGTACGCGATTGGACAGCCCTAGGCGCCGAAGTGACACCAGTGCTGCAATCGGACACCGATATTCAGACCACGGTGCAGTTCCAGGCCTACCAGGCGCTGCTATACGGGATTTCCATCGGCGTTGATCCCGACGTCTTCCCATACTGGGACAGCAGTCAGGCCGACGTACGCAGCGCGCTGCGCCTAAACTTTTCGGAATATTCGTCCAAAGAGGCTGACACTGCACTGGAAGCCGGCCGCACCCGTCTGGACCCGGCTCTGCGGGCTATCAAATACCAACCATTCCTAAAGGCTTGGCAGGCCGACGCCCCAGCGCTGGGGCTGTATCAGCCGCGCATTCTATACATCACGCGTGGCACGGTGTACGGCCTGAACGAGCACGTGCTGAACATCGATTCCGACCGATATGGGTCGGTGGCAGAATGGCAGATACGGACCGTTAAGGTTACGAACTAGCTCAGAGACTACCAGAGTCCCTGCGCCTTCAGGAACGGCAGGACATGCTCGAGCGTCATAGGTGTCATGGCGGCCTGACGGCCTTCGATCTGAGCTTGGGTGATCCAGGCAATCTCTTCCGCAGTGTCATCATCTTGCACCTGTGGGTCGCCGAGCAGATCGCCGCCGTACAAATGCATTTCCATATCTCGCCCGTCGGGAGTCTTGCCGGACACTACACCTATCTTTTTGATGTCCGTTGCCTGCGTACCGAGCTCCTCTTGAAGTTCACGTTGCAGCGTTTGTTCGATTGCCTCGTCAGGCTCTTGCTTGCCGCCCGGAAAAACATAGTATGATCTGCCCCTAGTGCGCGTGAACAGCAGTTCGCGCTGCCCTTGATTGTCTCGAAACAGGATAAGTGCCGCTTTGGTTATCATGCCGTCAGTATAGG
>CAZRWV010000039.1:0-9360 GCA_964603965.1 uncultured Candidatus Saccharibacteria bacterium | reverse complement strand
CGGCCGCCTCGTTGTATACCGGTATGATAAGCGCCGTGTTGCGCTTGAAGCCAGTTCGCTGCGTCATGTCTCCCATAGTATACTAAAAGTCAGCATTATGGCCAGATATATCGCAGCTGTCGGTAGTATGTTGAGGGTGGTTTTCCAGAATCTCCATGTAGTTTTTGCTGCGGCGGCAGTGCTGTTCTGCAGCTTTATCAGTTTTTGGGTACCACCCGGCTTTGGCAATGACGAAACGGTACATGCCTACCGCGCCGAATCGCTGGCCGAAGGACACCCGTTCTCGCAACGGATTGGCCCATGGACCTCTCACGGACTGCCGATTACCGTGTACGGCAATTACACTCCTCGCAACCTCATCGACACCGAACAGCAGGGAGACACACTGCGCCTCCGCTACCTTTGCGACGGCAGCGCCTGTCATCCCATAACGACTCAGGACCGACGCCAGTTGGCAGCCGCAAGCAGCCGACCATTACGCGGCGGAGCATATGTGCTAACCGATTACTGGGGCGCCAACTCCTACAGCCCCGTGGGATATGTGCCGGCAGCAATCGGCTTTAAGGCTGCACTGCTCGCGCACCTATCGGTCGCAGGAGCAATCGTGGCGGCACGACTCGCGAGCGCATTGGTGTTTATCGCCATTGTCGCCCTGGCTCTCTATGCACTGCGACGTAACCGTATCCGCTGGCTGGTGTTTGCGGTCGCTCTACTGCCCACCGCACTGTTATCGGCGGCAACCATCGGTGTTGACGGCCTGTTGGATGCCGCTGCGCTATTATTATTTGCCCTCTCGGTCCGGGCTCTAACCGGCACACTCCAGAAAGGTTGGCTGACAGCGCTTCTGGCGGCGGCGATAGTGGTGGGGCTCATCAAGGCTCCATATGTAGTTCTGTCGCTTATCGTGCTCCTGCTGCCACTCTATCCGGCTGGCCGCAGGGGCTGGCTGCTGCGCGCCGGCGTTTGCGCTAGCGTCTTGTTGCCCGCGCTCGTTTGGTCGTTCGCTACCATGAACGCATCACACACACAAAGCGTTACTATACACGTCGGTCCAACCGTGCCATCCACTGCCGGTCAGATTATCCATATTGCAGGGCATCCGTTCAGCTACCTAGCCACCGTCGTGCACTCCTTTTTGACACAGGACTGGGTAGGCTCGCTGGCGGCATTCACACAGCAAGGTATCCGCCTGCCCGCCGGCATTCTGGTGCCATGCCTGGGGCTAATCGCAATCGCCGCCTTGGCGAGCGGATCCGTACGATTCAAAGGCGTCTGGGCAAACAAGAACCGCACCGCGCTGCTTTATACCGGTATCGCACTGCTGGCCGCCGCAGGAGTAATTACCGCCCTATACGCCACGTACAACTCGGTTGGCGCGTCACAGATACGCGGCTTGCAAGGACGCTACCTGATCTCTATGCTGCCGTTCGCGGCTCTGGGTGTTGGCATATTCCTGCACAAAACCATCCGCTCCAGCATGTTGGACAAGGCACTGTTCCTGGCAGTCCAGGTCGGCGCACTGGCCGCAACCGTCTGTTTCTACGCCGGTATGGTAGGATGGTAGTATGAGTAGCCAGGTGCGTCCCGCCATCTCTATTATCCTTGCGGCACACCACGAGGGTCGGATTGCACACCACACACTGCGTAGCGTTGCGCGGGCGCTACAGATGCTCGACGCTCACGACATTAGCCACGAGCTCATCATCACGCTCGATAGCCCCGATCCCGCCACAGTTGCCTACTTCGAGGCCCAGTCGGTTGTACCTGCACGGATACTCCAAGCAGCGTTCGGAGACCTGGCACAGACGCGGAATTATTCGGTACAGAAAGCCCGCGGGACATACATCGCCACGCTCGACAGCGATGACTTGATTTCCGGCAACTGGCTATACGCCGCCTACAGTATGTTGCAGGAGCGTTCGGACAGGACAGTCGCCCACACCCAATACTCGGTGAACTTCGGCACCAAGGAGATTGTCTGGGAAAAGTTCGATTCGCGCAGCAAGACAGAGGACGCGCTGATTATGACCCAGGCCAACCGCTGGGATTCGGCGATCGCCGCCCACCGCGATGTATTTGAAGAGTTCCCCTATCAGTCCAACAGTCGCGGCTTCGGGTCGGAGGATTGGCACTTTAACTCGCAGACGCTGGCGGCCGACATCCCGCACGTCGTCGTATCAGAAACCGTGCTATTCGTTCGCCGTAAGGACGTGTCCGAGATGACGATTCAGGCCGGTTCTTGGCGCACCGTACACTATTCCGATTTGCTCGACACCGACTTTGTAAAATCGATCGACATCAGGCCCTACCAAACCGGCCCGTCAGCTGCCCGAACGGGTCAGGCCCGTCAGCTGCTGCGCCGTAGCGCAGTATCAGCCTACCGGCAAGCGAGGCGACTGAGCATGCTTGATAGCGCCCTGCAACGAGCACGCAACCGCTATGTCGCCAGTCGTGCCGACCCGGCTACTGGCCGCTTTCCGGAATGGCTCATCGCTGAGTGGCGAGCCATGCACGTCATCGAGAAGCAGCTCTTTCCCAGCCGCACCCTGCTGCACACCATCGAGCTCTACCATTCCGAGATGTACGAGCTGGGCGTGCTATACCACCGGCTCGTCAGTCACCTGACGCGTAACCCAGACTACATCATCTTTGCGCCCTACATAGTCCGGGGCGGGGCAGATCTGGTGATATTGAATTACGTGCACGCCCTGCGCCGCATCCACCCCGACTGGCAGATTGCAGTCGTCACCACCGAAGACCATGACTCGCCGTGGGCCGACCGACTGCCGCAAGGCATTGACCTGGTTCCGTTCGGCCGGCTCGCCGGCAACCTGACCGAGCAACTCAAGCTGCAGATACTGGCCAGATTCGTCGTGCAGACTAAGGCGCGGCGGCTGCACATCATCCAGTCCGGCCTAGCATTCACGTTCGCCGAACACTACCGCACACTGCTCTCTGATAACGGCTACACCGTGTACGCCAATGCCTTTTGCGACGAGATCGACCCCGAGGGCCGGCACGTCGGCCACATCTATTCTGGTCTGCCCAACGCTTACGACACACTATCACGGATTTTTACCGATAATGATTCGGTCGCACACCAGCTTGTGGCTGAGTACGCCGCCGACCCCGGCCGTTTTGTTACCCACTACCAGCCCGCCAATCAACCGATCCGCGACTGGCACCCACCCAAGACGACAGATGGCGTGTTCCGATTGCTCTGGGCTGGCCGTATCGCTCAGCAGAAGCGGCCAGACATACTCAGAGCCATTGGCCGCCAGCTTGATCCGGGCCGCTACCACATCGATGTTTACGGCACACTGCAAGACGGCTATACCGCCGACTATTTTGCGGACACTCCGGCTATTACATACCACGGCGCGTACAACGGTCCCGAATCATTACCCCTACAGGATTACCACGCCCTGTTGTACACGTCCGACAGCGATGGCCTGCCCAACGTCCTGCTGGAGATGGCCAGCTTTGGCCTGCCGATTGTCGCATCCGATATCGGCGGCATAGGCGAGCTGATTCGCACCGGCGAGACCGGTATGCTCGTTGCACCGTACGACAAAGTTGCCGCATATGTTCGGGCCCTCGAGGCCCTGCAGCAAGATCCGGCAATGGGTCGCAAGCTTTCCCGGGCCATGGCCGACCTATTGCGCGAACGTCACAGCCCAGACGCTTTCGACGCACGATTGCGCACTGACATCAGCTAGCACCGCCTAGTGCACTGCAACGGTCAGGCTGCGTACAATACCGCTGCTGTCACTCACCGGGTTGGCCGTGTTCCAGCCCAACGCGTCAGTGTAGTTGGTGAGCGTTACATTCCAATTGCCCGTTTTATTAAATGTAACGCTAACCGTGTACGTATAGGTTTGGCCAGCGGCAATCGTCACATCGTCCCACTTGGGGTCGCGGTTTACCCAGTCTGAGTCACGAAGTGTCACACCCATCTTGCCCATGTTTACTGCGGAATCGCTGAAGTTCTTGATTTGGAAGGATATGGTGGAGGTCTGACCGAGCGCCGCAGCGGGGCTGACACTAAGCCCGGTTACGACTACCGGGCTCGGCAGCACGGTTGCGTTCACGGCCTGCACAATCGACCCGGTTTCACCCGGTATGCTGGCGTCCTTCCAGACGCCGTTGATCTGGCCAGCGATGTAGATAGTGGCCGTACCCGTGCGACCAAATGTTACTTGCTTGCTATACGTATAGGTGCCATTGGCTGGTACGGTAGGAGTTACCCATCCTGGATCTTGATTACGCCACGCCGAGTCGCGCACCACAACACCAGTCAGGTCGGCCACAACTGCGCTGTTGGTAAAATTCGTCAGCGTATAGGTAATCGTTACCGCCTGGCCAACTCTTGGCTGCGCCGGACTCAGTGCTAGACCGGTTGTCACCGTGGGATTGTTTAGTACCGTCGATTCCAATGCTCGCACTACGCCCGTGCCTTCGCTCGCCGGATTAGTAGTATTCCAGCCAAGTGAGCCTGTGTAATTAGTGATGGCCAGGTTCCACTTACCCACCTTGTTAAACACAAAATCCACACTATACGTATAGGTTTGACCAGCAGCGATGGTTACGTCCTCCCACTTGGGATCACGGTTGACCCAGCCGGGGTCACGGACGGCTATACCCATCTTGCCCATGTTTACTGCGGAATCGCTGAAGTTCTTGATTTGGAAGGATATGGTGGAGGTCTGACCGAGCCGGAGCGCATCACTACCCACGCTCAGGCCGGTGATTACGGTCTGACCTGGTTTTGATACCGCCGTTATGCTGCGCACCTGACCGGTGGCCATAGCAGGAAATGCGGTCTCGTCCCACGTCCAGCCGCCGTCCATACTCTCTGCAATATAGGCCGTGTACGTGCCGAGCGCAGCTGGCGTGAACGCCTTGGTGTACGTATAGGTGCCGCTGGCTGGAATCGTTACCATATCGTAACCGGCGTCTTTGTTTTCGCCGTTCGGGCCGCGAATGGCCAAACCAATCTTGCCCAGATTGACCGAACTGGCGCTGTTGTTCTGCACTACAAACGACGCGTTAACAGTCTTACCGATGCGCAGTTCACCAGAAAACGCCGGCTGTTGCGTGACGGTTGGCATCATCTGCACGAACTGGTTATCGACCCGGCGGCTGTTGATGATGTTGCCGCTGACTGGATAGTTGTCATTCCACTGGCCGTCTTTGAAGTTGGTGATAAAGAACGTGTACGTGCCTTCCTGACCTATTGTTGTCGCTGCGGTGTAGGTGTAGCTACCACCAGCATCAATAGTGATGGGCGAGGTGAATCCAAAGTCGTGGTTGGTGCCGTTGCTATCGCGCGCCGCTACCATCATGCTGCCAATATTTTGCGCCGTGTTGGTGCCGTTGCGCAGCGTGAACGAGAACGTGATCGGAGAGCCAACGTATATACCGGCACTAACGCTGCTGGTCATCTGCAGTGGGCTGGTAACCGTCACGGCCGGCTGGGTCGATCCAAACCACTGCTCGAACGCCACCACAAAGTTGTAGCTGCCCGAGTAGTACTGATTGGCGCTGCCCGGATAGGCGTGCGGCGTGTAGCAATAGAGCGATGCTGTGGCAGCGTCGTTGATGGTGAACGTTTTGTAGGCCGTGCCGGAATCGTCGTAGAACGTCACGGTGCGCCCAACATACAGACCGGTGCTGTAATACGCCGTAGCACCGCCGCAGGCAAAGCCGTATTTGGCATCCCACCAGGTGTTGTTGCCCCGGGCGCGCTCAAAGTTCATGCGCAACTGCCACGTAGCGTTGTCTACTTGCTTGTAAAAGCCAACGTACTTGGCAACACAACCGCTGCCGTCCGGGCAGCCGTAGCCCATGGCGTGGTTCAGCTGCGAGGCCGTCGGGTTCTGAGCCGTTACCAGGCTCTGTTCCTTTTGCAACGTGGCTAAGATTGCCTGCGGGTTTATGCCGTAATCCTGTGCCGCTTCGTAAATAATACGGGCCGCCGGCACCGTTGCCGCATCGCGGTCGCTGTACGTGTTATAGCTCGCCAAATAGCCACCGCGGCCGTTCAGAAATGTCTGGATCTGGGCTTGGCTCATGCTGGCGGCATTCAGGAAAATCGTGTCGTCGATGAGGTTGTTTTCGATGTATTGCGCAGCAGCAGGGCGTGGCCAGAGCAGGCATAGGACCGCCAGCAGCGCCGCCAACGCAAAAAGCGGTGTGGTTTTGCGCTGCCGCACGGCCAGGATGCCCACCCCGCTAGCTCCCAAACCTCACAGGCAGCTGCACCTGGTTGATTTCTTCGTACGCAGCGCTGTAGGTGTACACATCCAGCCGACCGGTTGCGGCATGGGACTTGAAGTGTAGCGTGCCGGAGAACGTGCCGTTGACTACGCTCAGCGTACCCTGAGCAATCACGCCCGAATCGTCGTCGATCAGGCGGTATTGCACCTTATCGACGCCCGTGGCCGTACCGCGCAGTGTAGTACCAGTAGCGAGCGTGTCGTTGGTGGCGGGCGAAACGACCGTTACAACACCGCTATCAGAGCTGATGCCCGACGTGCCCGTGGCAGCACTGTCACCATTGTTGTCGGTTGCGCCGCCCTGGTTGGTGTCGGTACTCGGGTTGCTTTCTCGGTTGGCGCCGCCAGTGTAATCGTCCTGTGCAGTTGGTGAAGTGCTCGTAGTTTGGGCTGCGTAACGCTGGCTATGCCGTTGCCACAGCCAATACGCTCCAGCGCCAGCGAGCACAATGGACGCGGCAACACAGATCATCATGCCGGTTTTAGCAGTTTTTCGTTTCTTGAGCATATGTTTATTTTAAAACGTACATTTGTATTGTACAATACTTATGGTTAGCGTGTCAAGGTAGGATGGCCCACGAAAAGCCCTGCAATAACAGAGGTGACATGGACTCAGCGTCGCTGTTGTCTAAACCACATTCTTTTGACGTGCCGCCTATGCAGCGCGGCACCACGGGTATGGCAGACCGAGACTTGGTATACTAGGACCAATGACTCAGACACATTCCAAAGTGCCGAAGGTATCCATTGTGCTGCCGGCGTACAATATGGCTCCGTACCTGCGTGAAACGCTCGATAGCATTCTGCGGCAAACGTTTACCGACTTTGAGTGCATCGTTATCAACGACGGCTCCACCGATAATTCGGCCGACATCCTGAACGAGTACGACAAGCGTGACCCGCGCATGCGAGTGATAAACCAGGCAAATCAGGGCCTTGTAAAAACTCTGAATAGCGCCATCCGGCAGGCCCGTGGCGCGTACATCGCGCGGGTGGACGGCGACGATCCGTCGTTCGAGGACCGGTTGGAAAAGCAGGTAGCCGTGCTGGATGATAGACCCGGCGTGGTTCTGGTCGGCGGCGGTTTTGAGATTATGGACGAGCACGGCTACTTCCTAGAGACCGTACATATCCCCACCACTGATGCCGACCTGCGCCGAGCCATGGCGCTGCGTAATCCATTCGGCCATGCGGGGGTGCTGTTCCGGAAGGACGCCGCGCTGGAGGCAGGACTGTACACCGGCAACCACGGACCAACCGAGGATTACAACTTGTGGATGCGCCTGAGCCAGGTCGGACAACTTGCAGCCCTGCCGCAGCCCGTATACCGTTACCGTATTGTGGGTAATGGTATTTCGCAATCCAACAGCGAGCTACAGATGCGCTACACTCGGGAACACGCCAGCACCTACTGGCTGGAGTACCCGCCACAAGTGCTCACGCGCCGCGAGATCATGGCGCGCAGCAAGTCATACATGCGGCGAGGGATCACCGCACAGTATGGCATTGGCATCAAACGACAGTTCTTGTTCGACACCGCGCGTATTGGCGCAAAATTGATCGCCCACGGACATCCACTGCAGGGAATCCGTCAGCTAATAAACTTGACCTCAACTGGGCGAGCCGGATTGGCTGAGGTTAAGAAACGGGTCGCCATTCTGGCGCGTCTCTCCAGGTAGCCAGGCGCCCAATAACGCGCCTTGCCCTGAAACTTGCCAGTCGGAGCGGCTTGGTGACCTGCCAGGAAAGTGACGACTTTATGCGCTGCAACTCCGCGGCTGCCTCTTTGTAGGCCGCTGCTTCGCTGTCGCGCTGCGTGACCGTTTCCTGGAGTGTCTGGACGCTCTGCCACAGTTCATCGACCCCCTTTTTTAGGGTCATCGCGTAGCCGAACAGCGCCTCCTCTATAGATCCCCCGGCAAGCGTGTTGTATTCCTCCAGAATACGGCGATTATGCTCGTGTACGATGCCCGCCTCTGCCAATGCGCCGTCGCTAAACAGCTGACTATCCTTAGAGAACGCTCCCATTAGGATAGCCCTGAAGCCCTCGTAGGTCTTTTGCGATTTGAGGTTATAGATCGCGTTCTCTAACGCATAGTTAACGTAACTTTTCTTTACCTCGTCCACGTAGAGGCCGTGGTCTAACAAAAACTGTTTGAGCGCCGAGAGTGCCTGATAAAAGTCCAGCGGTGTTTGTTCGTTTGTTGACTGTAGGCTGGTTTCGACGCCAACCCGATAATACATAAGGGGGACCTTGAGCGTGACTATCTTTTGGGCCAGTACCATTGAACGAGAAACAAAATAGACATCGTTTGCACGTCTCAAATCTTGGAATTGTAACTTATGATGCGTTACAAACTCTCTGCGGTAAAGCTTGTTCCAAACTGCCGACCCAAACGCATTAAATATGAGGCCCGGCATATCTTTGTGACTAAATGGCTCTTGCGCAGGCACCCATTCTTTGTGAAACAGCCAATCCATGCGCCTGACCTGGCTCGTCTTTGCATTCAGCTCGTACGATTCAAATACAACCACGTCAGCCTGCAACTTATCAATACGGGCAACTGCCCGCGCCAGCAAGCTTTTGTCTATGTAGTCATCTGGATCCAGAAAGTACAAATACTTGGCACGAGCAGCCTTCAGTCCCGTATTTCTTGCCACGCCAGCGCCTTTGTTTTGCTGCTGCAAGACTTTTATTCGTTGGTCTTTCTTGCTGTATTCTGCGAGTATGTCTCCGCAGCTATCGGTAGAGCCATCGTTTACGCAGATAATCTCAATGTCGTCGAGCGTCTGACTGCAAACACTATCAAGGCACTGCCGCAAGTAGTCCTCGGTATTATAAACCGGTATGATGACTGATACCTTCGGCATATCCCTCCTGATATTCTCAATTATACCGCTTGTTGCCACGGTTGCAATCAGGGCTTAGCATCAAACACCGCTCGCTGCACGCCATGGTTTAGTCTAATTTATGACAGGTAGTCTTCGTGGACAAACAAGCACTCTATGCCTAGCTTTGACGTCCACACATGGACGTATCCGGCCTTCCGCAACGTCTTAAATGCCTGCTCCATCTTTTCTA
>CAZRWV010000038.1:0-9660 GCA_964603965.1 uncultured Candidatus Saccharibacteria bacterium | reverse complement strand
GATGGCGCTGGCCATGATATGCGCCAGGCTGTGGCGCATGGCGTAAAGTTGGTCTGGTTGTTTTTTATCACTCTTTAGGCTGATCCTCCCAGATCATATCTTCGTCACCACCGTCGTTGGTGCGGAATACTACTATTACAAACTTATCGGAATCGCTGGTGTTGATAAACTCGTGGACGTCGCCCGGCTTACAGAGCAGCAGCTGACTTGTAGTTGTAGCCGCCGTGACACCGTTGAGCCTGATCTCACCCTCGCCAGATACGATATGGAACAATTCGGTCCGCTGTTTGTGGTGGTGCGGCTTGATGCGTTCTCCGGGCAAGATGCGAATGACCTGCACTTTGGCTGGCGCGCCAAAGTCGTCCTCAGTGAATGCAACCGCCTTTTCGTGCTCGAAACGTGCCTGGAAATCTGCCTGATTGATGTCGAATACTTTCATGGCTCTAGAGCTCCTATTTTAGTTAGTAAATAAAAAGACGTGGAATGCGGGCAAATCCTGCTGGATTGATGCGCACATTTCACGTCTCGGGCCCGCGCGGCCGATTCTTGGCCTTGTGTGGCGGGTGGTTCCACCGGACTTCCCTATCCGCGCTGCAGGCTTGTCTGCTGGCTTGGACGGGCGCTCGTACCGGCTTGTTTTACGTCTGCCGGCTGACGACGTGAGCTCCATGGTTGGTAGTCATATCAACGCTCTGGGTGCAATTGTATCACACTTGCCGCGTCGCGTCGGCCGCACGCAGCACGCAACGCACATAGCGGAATTGAGGCCAATGAAAAAGCGGTTGGATGATCTCGCAATGTCATCCAACCGCTTGCCTTTTGAAGGTCTTTCTAAAACCTCTCGGCAAAACCTCGCCTCACAAAAAGAAGTATATGGCATGTGGCCGCATTTGGCTAGTACTTTTTTGCATGTAGGTTATACACAGATTGTGGAAAAGTGGAAAACGCGATTTTGCATGAATTTATATCATTCATGACATACGTCTACTAGCCTTTTACGGCTAGTTATCTGGTACGTCCAATAACCACACCCCGAACGGGGCGTTTTACGACATCCAGAAAGCAGCACTCTTCCCTAAACTCTACTAGCGTCCCGTTTCGGGCTTAGCATTCGTATAGCGCTAGCGCGCATTAGCCCCCTGGAAAACGCCACCATACGTTTCAGCTGCCCTTGATGTAGACACTGACTCTGGCATGTAGCTCTCATCATGCCCTACCGTTAGCGCCCGCGACACCCATTTGCCCATGACACGAAACACCGTAGCAGCGTCTGCGCCATACTTTTTAATGTCTTCGTATATGTACGGCTGCACAAAACCGTCGACTCCAGCCCAGAAATGGGGTCGAGTCTCTATGACGCACTTGCCGGCTCCAGGCTTAGTCCTCACCCAGACCGCTATCTCACTACCACTCCCGTAGCCAAGGTTAAAGTTCAATAACTGATTGTCGTCTCCTTTGACTGCCGCCGAGTATTCAAAGCCGTTGATCTTGTCCCTCAGGAAAGACAATGCCCTAGCCTCATTAGCGGCGTCACTGCGACGAGCCCGCCAAGACGTTACTGCAGGGTCCTCAACAGCAGGCCGTTTAATGCGCGCCCATTCCGCGAGCCCGAGTGACCAACGACCAAGCGTGTGTTGGCTAGCCCACACCATCGCCCTAGACGGTTCAGGCGTCGCAGGCCTAGGTTCGGCCAATGTCTCTCCATAGCTCTGCGTCATCACCTCGTAGGCTACCAGGAAGGCCTCGCCTAGTTCTTCCTCCAGGCCCTCGGGCACCCTCATGTCCTTCGGACGGTTAAAACGGCCATCGAAAGCCCACCGGTTGGTATAACGCGGCCCAAGAGGTGCTTCTTGCTCAGCAAGCAGGACTTCAGGATTAGTGTCAGTAATAGGTGTCTGTGGTTGTGCCATGATGACGGCCTCGCTCCTTCGATTACACTACATATATTATACCACCGAGCGTCAACTCCTGCATGCCGGCCGAGCAACACATGGCCCGTACGAGCACCCTGATAATGGTTACAAAATGTGTACACTATATTTGTTCAGTATCGTAGAGCAGACACCGCGAACACATTTATTACACCATCCGGCTGCCGGTGAACCTTAAATCGAGCCAATTACCCACATTTTGTCCAATTTTGCGCAGACAGGACCCAATCATACCAATCACTCCATACTCTGGCCTTTTTTGAATAAGCCGCTCCGGTTACAGCAACTGCTGCCCTTTTGCTACGTCGCAAAATGCAGTGCACAGATGGGACGGCCAACCACAAAAAACGACCTCCTGCGGTAACCGCTCGAGATCGTTTTATTATGGTGGGCGATAGAGGATTCGAACCTCTCACCTCGTCTACGTCAAAGACGCGCTCTAGCCAAATGAGCTAATCGCCCGCGAACTTCAGACAGCATACAGGATTACCTCTGTTTTTGCAAGTCAGCAGCGCAAGTATCACCCCTGTTACCGCCGTACCGGTGTGGCGGAATGTATTGACACGGGTACGCCGGGATAGTACCATGGACGGGTTAAACGAGGTGTTTTGGTTGAGTGCCAAACAACAGGCGGACTCCCTAAAGGGGTTCGAGATGTTTTACGAGGAACTCCCGGCTGTCAAACGCGTGACTCGCGTGCGACGTGTGCGGAGCTCTTAAAACGACAAGCCAGATTTAATTCCAAAAGAAAATCCGCCGGAAGCGCAAACAGCTTCCGGTTTTTTGATGTCTAAACCCTCTGCCCGGCATCCATTTCGGCAGAGGCAGCGCTCGCGCTCGGGGCGACTACCGCTGAGCCTTGGGCTTGCGCGCCAGGTCTCATCGGATAGCCACTCCGGCTCCGCTACGGTTAACTGCCTCCGCCGAAATGGATGCCGCACCAGGGCTCACCAATAAACCGGGGGTTTTCCACGCCTGGAAGGGAGTTTTCCACTTGGAAAAACTATAGCGTTATGACAACATGTGGTCATGGTTTGTTTATACTGCAGCGGCAAGACGCAAGTTATCAACTCCAGGGCACAGAAGCGGCTAAACCGTGTCTGGCGGCGCCGGCAGTGCCTGGCGTGCGGCGCGGTGTTTACGACCGAGGAGGCCCTGGATTACGGCGGAAGTATCGTGGTGCGCCCAGAAGCCACGCAGGAAGCCGCTAGAAGCCGCCACACACCCACCGCCCCCTTCCAGCGCGACAAACTCTACGTCAGCATCCTAAAAGCCCTCGGACACCGCTCTACGGCCGTTCAGGACGCCACAGCGCTCTGCGACACGATTATCGCCAAGCTGCTGCCGCAGGCCGTAGAGGCCACGCTAACGCCGCAGCTCATCATTACAGTCACGTACGACACGCTCAGGCGCTTTGATACCGCGGCCGCAGTGCAATACCGTGCATACCACCCGTAGCCCCGATCAGGCCTTGTACTGCTTGCTTCTGCCCTGGCCGACCACGACAGCCTTTTCAGTGATGTCGAAGGTCGTTAGATAGCGTTTAAAGATCAACCTGGTTTGACTGTTAAAGGCCGCCATGCAGTTAAAGAGCAGCGTAGTAAGCGGGAAATAGACCCACTGCAGCACCATGAAGGCCGTGCGGTGGTGGCGGTAGCGGGCAGGCTTGGGCGGCAGCGTGCGCAGCGCCATGAACACGGTGATGACCAGAGCGAGGATACCCACGGTCTGGATGCGGCTGACAATAAGCGGCAGCTCGTAGGCGGCGATGCTCTGGTGATTAAACATCGACGGCACAAAACCACTGAACAGCACCAGCAGCGGCCCCACGGCCCAGGTAACATGGCCCTCTAGCAGCCGCCAAAACTTGCTCCAGCGGTCCCAGAGCGGAATGGCACGGCCGCTGTGGCGGAAGAACGCATTGTGGGCCACATAGGCCACGTCGGAGGCGCCGTACGTCCAGCGGCGCAGCTGCAGGAACTGGGCACGAATCGTCTTACGATAGCCTTCGGCCAGCACGGCATCCTGACAGATCGGCACGTGCAGTGGCAGCACACGGTAGCGGCCATTGAACGCAAAGTACGATCGCCAGAACTGGTGACCGTCCTCTACCACCGTGCGACTGCTCCAAAAGTCGGTTTGGATAAGCGCAGCCATAGGCTGGGCATGCGCCGAAAAGTTGCGCAGCGCGTGCAGCCGCAGCGACACTACCAGGTTGAACAACGAGTTACCGGTGGCCAATACGCGCATCGGCGCGGGGGCGTCCCAGATATTGTTGGTATACATGGCGACCGGTTGGTAGCTGGCGTGGATGGGATCGGGCGCAGCGGTGTACGCGTACGTGAGCGCGTTCAGGTAGTTTTTGTCCGGGTGATTATCTGCGTCGAGCGTGGTGACTACCACGCGTACCGGGTCGATATGCTTCCGCTCCAGATACTTTTGCAGCTCGCGGCCAGCATAGGTGATGTTGCCGCCCTTGCCCGTCTTGATCTCGCCCGGCAGACCGTCAGGGTGTTCGACTGCGAAGGCATCCAGGAAACGAGGCTGATATTTGTTCACTAGTGACGCAGCCAGTTTGGCGGTGTCGGGGCCGCCCCGCTGCTCGTAGGCGAGTACAAAAATCACCTGCTCTCTGGCTGAAAAATCGCTGTCCAAGACCGATTGGATAGTTGGCTCCAGGATGGCGCGTGACTCTTTGTACGTAGCGACGATCACGGCATGAATCACTTGGCTGGGCGGCATTAGCAGCGCCCGTTCGGGCTGCTCACCGCTGCTGCGGACAATGGCGTCGATGTGCCACTTGGGACGCTTGACGTGCGGATCGACCTGCCCCGACTCTAACTCCTGGAGCATGTGGCGCCACGGCAGCGCCTGGTGCGTACGCATCACGTGGTAACCGTGCAGCGCCCGGATTGCCCCGGCGATACCGCGCACAAAGTTGATTAACAGATACACCAAGATGAAAATGGCGGCTACGGTGACGTTGATCACGCTCAGCACCACCGGCAATAACAGCATGCCATACGATAGCGCACCGGGCAGGATCTCGAACCAGCGGTAATGACCGCGCCGGTCTTTTTCGGAGGGGATTTCGGATACGGTCATAGATTAGCGCAATACCAGCAGCGCGTTGCTCACAAAGATCAGGAACAGCAACAGCGGTATGGTCAGCGCCAGCACAGTAAGCGACAGTTCACGTCTCACCTTGTACGAGCGATACGCTAGCGTCAGGCCAATGCCGAATACTAGCACTGCTGCCCCGACAAAACTGAGCAGATCGTTCGCCGTACCAGTGGTATAGCGGTCGATGCCAAGCGTGGAGCGATACGCCACAATAAAGTTGCTGGTGCCCTCGCTGCCACCCAGCTTCAGCAGCACCAGCACCACCGCAGCCACGGTCAAAAACGCCGTGCCGCTCACCAGCAGCAGCGCCGTCCTGTCTTGCAAAAAATGCTTCTGTGCGGCCATGTTCGCGGCTTATTGTAACAAATTGCGGCCCGGGGCGCACGCGGCAACAGAATAGCATGATGAGCGATTTCCCCGCGTTTGCGCAGTAAAATCTGCTGCCAACAATCGCAGCGCATCATGCAACCAATCCTAAATGGAGTCAAAAACGTGTCCGGGCGTTCGTTATCGGCGCCGCTCATCCAGCGAGTAGCACGAATCTTTAGACAAGATAAGGATTTTCTACTTGAATCCCCAAAAAGCCATGGTCACGAATTATCTGATTATAGCCTGGAAAAGTATGATACACCGCTGCCCGCTGCAGCTGGATAACCTCACTTGGCCCGTTCAGCATCGGCTGAAAGGCCTCGCCATCGATTTCTCCATTCTGGTACATACCATGCACAGTCGGTGCAAAGAACACATCTCGAACCGTACATACCATAACATCTTCCGGACGCAGATCTCGTTGACCCATATCGGCAACAAACCCCTCATCCCGTTGGCTGAGACGAAACCTAACAAGGTCGCCAGCACGGATATCTGGGTAATCCTTATCGGAGTCGGGTTTGTAAGCCCGCCCCTCGAACGATTTTTTCTCGGTCAGGATAGCCGCAAAGTATACCGGGTCCAGCTCCATGTCTATCAGACGCGGCGGACGTTCTACTGCAAGCGCAGCCCGCCTCCTGGCCTCCCATTGTTCAGTCTTCGCACGCCTAGAATCAACCAGCTCAGGTATGGTCGTCAGCGTTTCAGCTAGGTCGATAGATGAGTCGACGACTGCTTGAGATTCAAGACCACACTGCTTTGCGAATTCCAGGTACGCCCTAACGCGCTCGATGTAATCATCTACATTGACGTAACCAAAACCGGCTACACGGCCCAGCATTTCATCGACGGGCGATAATTCGGGTGTCCGCTCTGCGGAAAATTTGAGCATACCTATATTATGCCATATCTGCGAAGATTATAAAAGAGACCTTACGGTCTCTCGCTGGTGCACTTGTGCGTGGTGCAGCATCATTAAACAGGTTAGAACGATTCTGCTCACCGGATTGATGCCGCAAAGCGGAGTCGCGACCATCTAATGAATAAGGCTAAACCGCTCGCTGCTGCTGACGATGTGCTTAGCCACCTCCATTATATACGAAATAAGAAGCAGGAGTACTTTGTTTGCTTGTCATTGGATAGCGGCGGTCGTCTTATCGCCCGTCGGACTGTCACCATCGGCCTGCTAAATGTTTCCTTAGCTCATCCCCGCGAAGTATTCGCTGGGCCACTGAAAGACCGAGCGGCCTCGGTGATTATTGCACACAATCATCCGTCTGGTGTGGCGGAACCGAGTGACGAAGACATTAAGACTACGCAGCAGCTTATTGCGGCTGGCATATTGTTAGGAGTGCCACTGAAAGACCACATTATTATCACCAAGACCACTTACTTCAGTTTTAGGGGGCACGGCTTAATTGACGCCTGAGCCCGAGCGGCTACCGGTGACTACGAGGTGGGTGGCAAAGCATTCACTAGCTGTCGTCTGCGGGTCGGCTTGCTAGGTGGTTGACTCAACGGATCTTCCAGGTGCTTTAGTTGTCGTTTCCATAGACGAGCATAGGCACCATTTTTTGCCAGCAGTTCCTGATGGGTACCGTCCTCGATGCAGATGCCCTTTTCTATAACTACAATACGGTCCATTTCGGATAACGTACTGAGGCGGTGGGCGATAACAATAGAGGTTTTGCCTTTAAGTATTTCTGCAAATGAATCTTTAATAATCTGTTCACTCTCACTGTCCAGCGCACTCGTTGCTTCGTCCAAAATCATAATGGGCGCTTTGCGTAAAACGGCACGGGCTATTGCTACTCGTTGTTTCTGGCCGCCGCTTAGTTTCACTCCACGCTCACCAACAACACTGTCCACACCGTTAGGGAGCTGTTTAATAAACTGCCAAGCGTGAGCAGCCTGCAAGGCTTTCTCAACTTCTTTATCGGATGCGTCTGGACGGGCGAGCAAGACATTTTCTTTAATCGTTGCATGAAATAGCAGTGGTTCCTGTGGCACGTAAGCTATTTGTTCACGAAGGTCTGTTTGTTTAACCGAGCGTACATCAATGCCATCTAGTAAAATCTCACCGCTGTCCACGTCGTTAAATCTCAGTAACAGCTTGGTAAGGGTGCTCTTCCCAGCGCCACTCAAGCCCACGATACCGATCTTCTGCCCTTCTGGTATCGACAAAGAGAACTTATCAAATACCGGCTGGCCTTTTTCGTAGGAGAAAGAAATCTTGTTAAGTTGGATGTTGCCTTTTATCTCACCCAGCTTTTTGGGGTGTTCGGGGTCATCAATGATGTTCTTCCTGTTAAGAACCTCGAATGATGGGATGATTTTGTCGATGAAGTCATCATGCTCGTCCAAATCGTCTGAAAGCGTATAGATAGCGTTCATGACTGTGGTGGTATAAGTTACTACCAATATGGCTCCTGTTATATCGATAAAACCGCCGCTCATGCGCCGCACTACCAGCCAGAGGAGGGCCAAGAAGAAAGTTACTGTTATGCATTCTCGTAGCGCAATTAGCTTAGACTGTATGGTATAGCGTTGCTGAAATACCTTACCTTCTTCAACAGAGCCCTGACGTACTTGCTCAATTCGTACAGACTCCTGTGCGGTTGACTTGACTGCCAAGATGTTCGAGATAATGTCTGCCATACGTCCAGAGTTAAACTTGTACACCTCTCTGGCTCGTGTGCGATAAGGCGTGATCGCATGCGATGCCCATAGCAAGTAGAACGCTTGAGTTAAGCTCAGTACCAGGGTGACTAAACCAAGCCAAGTATCAACCCAAAAGATTACGGCCAAGGGGAACAAAATGCTCAATATCGAACTCATGTAGCGGTCTCGTAGGGCTCGTACGAGCTGCATGCAGCTATCTACGTATTGGCGTGTAGCGGTCGTAAGATACCCTGCTAAGTTCGAGTTGAAATAATCCAAATCGGCTGAGACAAGTCGTGCAAAATAATTACCAGTTATGTACCTGTAGGCTGCGTTTTCTCCTAGCATGCCAATATACTTGGATAGCGGCGTCAGTATTCCCATTAGCAACGACGTGCCCGCAAACAAGAGGACTGCTTGCTGAGCAGACCCAAAATCTTTTTTTGACAAGTTGGTGATAATGAGACTAAGTGCAACTGGGAGCACCACTAACTGACATGCTCGTACGATAAACCGCAATATAAAACCAATTCTTACGTACCATGATTTGCCATAGGTACCCCAAAGGTGGCCATAAACTAGCTTGTACTTTCTGAATCCTCGGAACATCTGTTAATCCTGAAATTAAATTTGATTTTACAAGCACATTAACATCACTAGCCACTAAGCCTGGCTCATGGTGGCGGCTGCTCACCAACAGTATACTACTCTCCTGGGTTTGAGAGGCCACCAGGGATGCTAGTTTCCTCAAGATAATAACTTATACACCTTTTCGCTTTCAAGACGACTAGGGTTGTTCTAGACACTCCCAGGGATGAGCTTGGGTGTATGGAGTTGCTACAATCTACTGTTTTTGCTGTTTCTACTGACATGGGATAACAGTAGAACAGTAGATGCAGTAAAGCCCTTGATATTTTTTGTACTATAGCTATAGAGGTAATAACAGTGAGAATACAGTGACAAAAAGCAACCTAAAATCATGGCAGCCAGGCACCAGTGGCAACCCGAAAGGCCGACCCAAAGGTACTCGGAACATCAAAAAGATTATCCAGGACCTCCTGAATGACCCAAATATCACCACCAATATGCACCTAACCATGCCTCAAGGCACAGAGACGCCCCTAGAAGCTATCGTTTACACTCTGATGGTAAAAGCTATCAGGGGTGATGTTCGTGCGTCCGAGGTACTCCTAAAACATTCGGTGGACAAGGACATGGTGCCTGTTGAGGGTGGTTTCTTCAGCCAGCCAGAGCTAAAGATACTCGTGCTTAACGGAAATGGACAGCCCCAGACTGAGGCTTTGCCGGCGATAGATGCCACTACCGGAACATTTGTTATTGGGTAGTACCAGTAGCATTCTCCGCCACCATGCGCCGAATCTCACCAGTAGCATAGTTGCGCTTATTAATCATCATTTGGGTTAGGTTACGATTAATGTCGCCCATGCTGCCGCTCCCTGTATTGCCAGTATTCCATTCAGCTTCGAGTTCAATGTCACCAGTAGTAGTGTGCAGGATGTCATAGAACTTGGAGTGGACTTTGCCTGATTGTTCCTTTTTGGGTGCTGCCAGTGCA
>CAZRWV010000037.1:0-9694 GCA_964603965.1 uncultured Candidatus Saccharibacteria bacterium | reverse complement strand
CATGAATGGCCGCACCTGGGCGCGCGTCTTGGCCAGCCTGATCGTGGTCTTGAGCGCCATCGTCAATCTGGCATTCCTGCCGGCCTATCCACTTTGGTCGCTGATTGCACTGGTGATTGATGGGTTTATTTTGTATGCATTGACGGTGCACGGCCACGAGTTACGTGACGAATATTGAACAGCGGCATCCCATTATTAGACTAGGTCCGTTCGGCAGTGATTGCAGTCAGCCTACACACTACTTTATACTGCGCTTATGATTTACAACTGGCACAAAAAGGCAAAAGCAGATTTAACAGTAGGGCAGCGGGCGGCCGATGCCATGCGCAACGGCATGGGCAGCTGGGCGTTCGTGACGACATTCGTCGTGTTTTTGGCCGGCTGGGCCTGGCTAAACATCGCCGGTGGTTGGCACCACTGGGACAACTACCCGTTCATTCTGCTCAACCTGTTCTTAAGCATGCTAGCCGCGCTGCAGGGTGCCATCCTGCTCATCGCCGCCAAGCGCCAGGACGCTATTGCCGCTGCCATGGCCCAAGCCGATTACGAAACCAACACGCGCGCCGCCAAGGAGATCGAGACACTGATTGCTATTAACCAGGAGCAGCTAGAGATAATCAAAGAGCTGCGGGCCGAGTTAAACAAAAAGAATCGCCCCATAGATGAGGCGATTCTAGCAGCGGGCGAGCCCGCTGGGCATCAAAAGTCGGCTACGTCAGCTGCTGCCTGAACCGGCGCAACCGCCGGACATGCAGGCGCTCCGCGCGCAATTCCCAATCATTTTCATAGCTGTCGGCATCCATTTCGGCCAGGTCGTTTACGGCAGTGGGTTTTGTGATGATATGAAGTCTTTTCATAACTTTGCTTAAAGCCCCCTTTGCTTACGTACTATGCACGACGCAATCGATCGTACACTTCCAGCCTACGCGTTTGTGCTTACGTTTGGCTGCAAGAAATCTTACAGACAGGCCGTGAACAACACCTCGGACGCTCAACCACAAGCGGCAAGTCACCGAGAGAATCATTAACTAGTTCTTAATTTTAAGAAAAGCGTTTTGCAACCCCTGTTAAACATGGTATGATGAAGCTACTAGAAGGCTGCGAGAATGCGAACGCGAGACGCGCATTTCACAAATCTAGTAAGCATTAAGTAACGGTTATTAAAGAGGCGCAGCTAAGGCTTCCTTCCTCCAGAAGAGACTTACCTCAGTAAACCAGAATAATAAAGGAAGCAGCCAAAGTATGGCCATCAAACTATTCGTAGGTTCGTTGCCCTGGGCAGTCGACGACCAAGCACTGGAAGACCTGTTCAAGGCTTTCGGTACCGTAGTATCAGCAAAAGTAATCATGGACCGCGAGAGCGGCCGCAGCAAGGGCTTCGGCTTTGTCGAATTCGACAACGACGACGACGCTCGTGCCGCCATGAACAAGCTGAACGGCACCGACATACAGGGTCGCACCATCGTGGTGAGCGAAGCTCGCCCGCTGGAACCCCGCCCGCCACGCCGCGACTTCGACCGCCGTTAAGGCGTTCCTCGCACCGCATAATAACCTCCGCCCACTAGGACGGAGGTTATTTATTTGTTGTAGTACTTCACACTCTCCGCGGGGAACGCCCGTTTGCGCGACGAATCTTGAAAGATCTGTGGGCTATTGCGCAGTACCATGTTAAGACCGCTAAACCAGATGGTCGCCGCAATAACACCCAGCGCCAGTACCACTGCCGTTACGCGTTGAGACTGCCCGACGAGCCGGGGGATCCGGAACCGTTTCACTAATACGGTCCAGTAATAGGCCGCGAGCGGAGCCAGCAAGATTACTGCCGGCAAAATATACCTGCCGTTCAGTGCCAATCCCCATACGTGACGCTGCCGATACAGCGCATAGTTCGCCGCTAGTTCAACCGCCATACTGTACAGCGCAAATAGCAGCAAGCCAAAACACAACCGCGCGGACACATCCCGGCGTGCCGACCGGCCGTCACGCCACAATCCGAATGCTAATCCGATCACTAGCATGGCTGTTAGCAGTGGCACCAGGAAGCGGGCGGGCTTCACCTGGTGGTACCAAGATTGAGTCTGAATATCAACGATATTCTGCATACTGTTACCGAACCACATAAACGGATATATCGTCAGTGGCACAATTTTCTGTGGCGGCAGTTTTGCCAGCGAAGCATCGCGTTGATTACCCCAAAACACACTGCACGCGCCCGCGCCCGCGACCTGGTTACACGTCGGCGCGACCGCATGATAACGGATCAGATTTCCACCCACACGCTCCGCAAACAAACCAATACTGACGATCAACAACAACGCCAATAGCGCATGTTTCCAGCGGAACGGCCTTAACTGAGCAATAAACAGCCGATGCTGACGTACCAATACGATAACCGCCGCCACGCCGAATACTAGGCCTATCGGCAAGAGGGTGCGTTTCACGATTCCGCCGGCCACCGCCACGATCAGCAGAAGACCCAAGTCTGTCACCGTCGGCTTCTGCCACAATCTGACGACCAGCAGTGCACCAACCGCTGTCCCCAGCCATACCGATGTATCGTTGTTTACTGCCGCCGCCAGCATTAGCACCATCGGCAAATTGGTAACAACCGCCAGTCCCGCAGTGGTAGCCGCCTCGCCCACGCCAATCCGCTTCATCAAACGCGCCACAACAATAAACGTCAACAGCGCAATACCGACCGAAACAATACGCACCGCATGCGCCCGCACGTCCACCGAATCGGGCAAGAGGCGCACCATCAGACTCATTAGGTAATGATAGAGATAATCGACCTCACGAGTTTTATCGCCCAAGTTGTACGTAGGCGTCTGGCCGGTAAAGGTGGGGTCGAGCGAGTGATGAGCATAGTAGTCGATGAATGACAGATGATTCAGCTCGTCCGGCGGCTTGCCGATTCCCATGACCAGCGACAAGGTAACTGCCTGCGCTACAAAAAACCCTAGTACCAACAATCGTGCGGTTTTGCTGCCAAACCACTGGCTGATAGCGCTATACCACGCCAGGACGTGTCTCTTCATACGCCCAGTATAGCAGGCAGTTGTGATAAACTGGGAACACATGTTGACGTACTGGCAGGCCATTATTTTGGGGATCATACAGGGGGTCACGGAGCTATTTCCGGTGTCCAGCCTGGGACATTCCGTGTTGCTCGCCAATCTGTTTGGCTGGCACAATCTGAGCGGCGGTGCCGATGAGAGCAACACGTTCGTCGGCTTACTAATCATGATGCATGTAGCTACGGCTATCGCCCTAATCATCTTTTACCGTACTGAGTGGATACGCATTGTAAAAGGCTTCTTCCGCAGTCTGCGCACGCGACAGCTCACTGGCGACAGCGATGCCAAGCTGGCCTGGCTGCTGATTGCCGCCACCATACCCGCCGGGCTAATTGGCGCGGTATTTGAGGGGCAGCTGCGCGCCCAGTTCGGCACCGCATTCTTTGCCATCATCTTCATCATCATCAACGGCGTCTTGCTGATCAAGGGCGACAAGCTCGTCACCAAAGCCGAGCTAGCCCGGCCGCGCCGCCGCAGTGACGCCAATATCGACGAGCTGGAGGCCGGCAAAACCGCTCGGATGGTGAGCGGCCACCTGACGTTAACACGCGCCGTACTGATCGGCTGCGCGCAAGTAGGTGCATTGTTTGCGGGTATCTCGCGTTCCGGTATCACTATGCTGGCGGGTCTGCGCAGCGGGTTGGACCACCAGGATGCCGCTCGCTTTTCATTCTTGCTAGCCACGCCCATCATCCTGGGCGCCGGCGTGTACAAGTTGCCCAGTCTGGCAGAAAACGTACAGCACGGCACCGGTGGCCCGATTATAGTAGGCAGCATGCTAGCGGGAATCTTTGCATATCTTTCGGTGCGGTTTTTGGACCGTTATTTCCGCCGCAACTCGCTGCGGCCGTTCGGTTGGTACTGTATCGGCCTCGGCGTATTCGTACTACTGCTTAACATAATACGTGGAGCATAAATGGGACGAGGGCGTCTGACTCAGCCCAACTTTTTTGGCACCTCCGCACGAGGGTGTGCTATTAAAGCACACCCGAAGCCCAGGACCAGTGCCACAAAAAGTTGGGCCGAGTCAGACGATGTTGACGTATGAATGCCGTCGACATCGCCATCATCCTCTTCGTAATCCTGTCATTAACGCGCGGGTACCGCATCGGCTTTGTGCGGCAACTGGGATCGACCGTCGGGTTTATTGCCGGACTGTTTTTGGGATCGTGGATCAGCAGCCTGATCATGGGCCACGAAGCGAGCGAGGTCAGCAGGTCGATCACCAGCCTGTTGCTGGTGTTGATCGGCGGTTTTGCGCTCATGACCGCCGGCGAAATCGCCAGCGTCCGCCTGAAGCTACATCTCAGCCGGGTGCAGCCACTGCAGATCTTCGACCAGGTGCTGGGATCGGTGATGTCCGTGGTCACCCTGCTGTTTGCGGTCTGGCTGGGCGCGTATATCTTGGTGCTGGGCCCTAACAGCGGCCTGCAACAGGCGCTCAAAAACTCCCGCATTCTGAGCACCCTCAATACCGAACTGCCGCCGGCCACCGTGCTGCTACGGTCACTCAACAACCTGATCGACCCCAACGGTTTCCCTGAAGTCTTTAGCGGCCGCGAACCGAACCCCAACCGCAGCGCCAACTTGCCGTCGCTCGGCTCGTTTGACGGTGTGATTGCCGATACGCAGGCTTCGATTGTCAAAGTGGAGGGCACTGGCTGTGGCGGCATCGTGGAGGGCACTGGATTTGTGATCGCGTCCGATCGGGTGGCAACCAACGCCCACGTGGTGGCCGGTGTACCCAGCCCTAAAATAATTGACGACGCCGGCATACACGACACACGCGTCGTTTGGTTCGATCCCGACTTGGATCTGGCCGTGCTGGAAGCCAGCGATCTGGCCGGCAAGCCGCTCCACATCACCAGCACCGAACAGCCCAGCGACACGCCTGCCATAGTAGCGGGCTACCCGGGCGGCGGGGACTTTAACGTGCAACCCGCGGCCGTCATCGACCATTTTATGGCCTACGGGCGTAATATCTACGGACAAGGCAACACCGTACGCGACATCTATTCGCTAAACGCCCGTGTGATCCCGGGCAATTCTGGCGGCCCGGTTATCGGCGCCGACGGCCAGGTGATCGGGATTGTGTTTGCCACCAGCACCACGTACAATAATGTCGGTTATGCCTTGACCGGGCAACAAGTGGCAGGGAAGTTGGCTTCGGCCGCTCAATCTATGGACACGGTCGGCACAGGATCATGCAGCGAATGACTACGATTAGCACAACAATAGACAAAGCACCGCTCAGTCGGCTGGAACGAGTCCTGCCATGGCTGATCGTAATCGGCGGCGCACTGGGCCTGATCGCTTCGCTATTCCTGGCCTATGACCAGATCAAGATCTGGCAAAACCCCAGCTACCAGCCGGCGTGCAACCTCAATCCGCTCATCAGCTGCGGCGGCGTGATTAATTCGGGGCAGGGCAAGCTCTTCGGCGTACCCGGCCCGATCTACGGCGTCATCGTCTTCCCGGTAATCGCTACCGTTGGCATGGCATTGTTGGCCGGCGCCAAGTTTAAGCGCTGGTTCTGGCAGGGCCTGCAGCTGGGCGTTACGGGCGGCATTGTGTTCGCACTGTGGATGTTCTGGGTTAGCTTGTACCGCATCCGCGCGCTGTGCCCGTTCTGCCTGGGCGTAGACGTAGTGGTGTATGTCGTATTTTGGTACATCACGTTGTACAACCTGCGGGAAGGGAACATTCCCACGCCGGCACCACTGCGACGAGCTGTTGACTTTACGCTGCGGCACCACCTAGACATCCTGATGGTTTGGTTTTTGATCTTGATCGTCTACACGCTGTGGCACTTTTGGTACTTCTTCGGCCAGTATATCTAGCAGCCGGCCATAGTGCCGTTTCAAAGCCATAAGCACTTTGTTACAATACAAGGTGAAGACATCATGGCCCACCGCAAACAAAAACCCGTCGCGCTCACCGCTGACGCCGTCATTACTCGGACAGCTGAGGCGCCGGCCGTGCTACTCAACCAGACCATCATGGCCGGCAAGCGGGCCGAGCGCTGGTGGCGCCACGGCAAGGCCACCAAAAGCACCAGAGACTATTGGGATACACTCGGGCCCGGCCTGGTAACAGGCGCAGCCGGACAAGACCCGTCGGGCATCGCCACCTACAGCCAAACTGGCGCACGCTACGGCTTTCATTTTTTGTGGCTGGCGGCGTGGTTGTATCCGCTGGACGCCAACTTGGAAGCAATGTGCGCCCGCATCGGGCTGGTGACGGGGCAGGGGCTGGCGGCCAACATCCGCAAATACTTTTCCAAGCGTCTGCTACGCACTACCGCGCTATTACTGTTTGTCGCCAACGCCATCAACATCGGCGCCGACCTGGGTGCCATGGCCAAGGCCGCGCAGCTGCTGCGACCAGATATGCGCTTTGGCTTGCTGGTACTCGGCTTTTCGGTGTTCACCGTAGCATTACAGATCTTCATCAGCTATGCCAAGTATGCCCGGTACCTCAAATACCTGACGTTCGTGCTCATTACCTACATCTTTTCGGCCATCCTGGCACATCTGAACTGGCACGAGGTATTGGCGCACACCGTCGCACCGCACTTTACGTTCAGCAGGGACGACCTTGTTATCCTATGTGCCATCATGGGCACGACAATCTCGCCGTATCTGTTCTTTTGGCAGACCAGCCAAGAAGTGGAGGAGGAAATCCTGCACGGCAAAAAGACCATCAAGATGCGCCAGGCCCTAACCAGCCGGCGAGAGATTCGACACATGAAGGTGGACGTGTGGTCCGGCATGTTCTTTAGCGAGCTGATCATGTTCTTTATCATCGCTACTTGCGGCGGCGTATTGTACGCCAACGGCATCACCAACATAACCACAGCCGCGCAAGCCGCCGAGGCATTGCGGCCGTTCGCCGGCAACATGACCTACTGGCTGTTTGCCATCGGCATCATCGGGTCGGGCGTGCTAGCCATTCCTGTGCTTGCCGGATCATCCAGCTACACCATCGCCGAAAGCTTCAAGTGGCGCGAAGGACTGTACCGCAAGCTGGGACAAGCGAGCGCGTTTTACGGCATTATTATCATCTCGGTACTAGTGGGCCTGAGTATTAACTTCCTTAGCATCGACCCGATCAAAGCGCTGATTTACGCCGCCGTCATCAACGGCATTATCGCGCCGGTCATCATGGTTCCGATTCTGCTGATCAGTGGCAACAAAAAGATCATGGGCAAGTGGCGCCCCAGCAAGCTATCACTCGGCTTCGGCTGGCTGACAACCATCCTGATGGCTTGCGCCGCCATCGCCGCAATCTTCGCCCTATTCAGTTAGCGTGTTAGTCGTGGCGCAGAGCGGCTATGGGGTCTTTGCGGGCCGCTTTGAGCGCCGGCACACTGCCAAAAAACAATCCAATGATCACCGCCAGCAATGGCACGTATATCACCACCGGCCAAACAAACACCGGATCCAGGCTGGTGTAGACGCGTAGCAGGCCGACTATCACCGCGGCCACAACCACACCTATCAACGCCCCTATACTACTGAGCACCAGCGCTTCGGTAACGAACTGGCGCATAATCTGGCGGTTAGTGGCACCGATAGCTTTGCGCAGGCCGATCTCGTACATCCGTTCGGCCACGCTCACCAGCATCATGTTCATAATGCCCACGCCGCCCACGATCAGGGAAATCACCGCCGCGCCCACCACCAACGCGGTCAGCAGGCGAATGGTCTGGTCGGAAGTACTACTCAGCTGATCGGCCGGCATCACCGTCACGTCGCGAGCACCGTTATGCGCCGCGACAAGGGCCGTGTCGGCATCTTGTGTAACCTGAGTCGGGTTAGCGCCCGCCTGCGTCTTGACCATGATCTGGTACACGCCTAGCACACTGCCGCTCAGACGCTGCGCGGTCGCATAGGGCATAAAGATTGCGTCGTTGAAGTTGGCCTCCATCGACATTGGCGGGGCATTAAAATCATCGAACACGCCAGCCACCAAAAACCGCTGACCGTGCCACACCAGCGCTTGGCCGAGCGGCGCATTGTCGTTAAACAGCTGCTGTGCCACATCAAAGCCCAGTACTACGCTGCGTACGTCATCCCCGTCCTCAAAGAATCCACCGGATGCCATATGCTGGTGCATGATGCCCTCAAAGCCGCCGCTGGTAGCAACGATCAGAGGTGTTTCCACCGTGTAGTCGCCGGTCGCGCTGCCGCTAACGGTGCTGAGCGGCACGGCCGCAGCCACGCCTTTGGTCTTTTGCACTGTATCTATGTCGCTGGAAGTCAGCAGCGTGCTACCGTTACTTGCCAGTCCAGCTAGCAGCCCCGGGCCACTGCCGGGCGCACCGGGGCGTACCACGAACACGTCCGACCCATAGCGATTTAGCTCGCCGCTGATCTGGTCCTTAACACCCTGGCCAATACACACCACCAGGATCACGGCCATCACGCCAATGATAATCCCCAGCATCGTCAAAAAGCTGCGTGCCTTGGCACCGCGCACGCTGCGGTAAGCCAGCCTGAAGTTATCGCGGCTCAGGCTCATACGGACGTCCTCATTTGGCCACCCGTTTGCGCTTAGTGGCTTTGGCTTTGCGCTTGGCCGGCTTGGCGTCGGCGTTGGGTGCTCGGTTGCCGAACACACTCATCAGGGCCGACACACCCAGCAGGTCATCCTCCTCGGTCGTTTCCGGCACAGCGTACATAATGCTCTGGGCGTAGCGGCCAACTTCGCCTAGCTTAGTCTGTTCGTCGTAGCGGATCGCGCCGTCCTGCATGTACACCACCCGGGTCGCAAAGCGCGTCAGCTCGGGGTTATGTGTGACAAATATCACAGTATTGCCGCTCTTGTGGATTTCGCTCAGCAGCTCCATCACCAGACGGGAGCTGTTGCTATCCAGGTTGCCCGTGGGCTCGTCAGCGATAATCAGCTGTGGTTCATTGACGAGTGCGCGGGCAATTGCCACGCTCTGCACCTGGCCGCCCGAAAGCTGCCGCGGGTAGTAATATGCCCGGTCACCCAGGCCAACGCGGTCCAACATATCCCAGGCCTTACGGGTCCGCTTGCCAGCCGACAGACCCTTGTAGAGCAGGGGGAGCGCCACATTATCAACGGCCGTCAGGCGGGGCAGCAGGTTGAACGATTGAAAGATAAAACCAATTTTGTCGCGCCGCAAACGGGCCCGCTGGTTCGTGCCCAGCCGGCTAACATTGCGCGTACCCAAGAGGTAATCGCCGTGCGTCGGCCGGTCGAGCAGGCCGATCAGGTTCATGAGCGTGCTTTTGCCGCTGCCGCTAGGACCCATCACCGCCACACATTCGCCCTGCTCGATTGTCAAGTTGACCTCGTCGAGCGCCACACTAGTAGCGTCGCCGAAGCCGTAAAGCTTGCTGACGTCTTTGAGTTCAATAATTGCCATGGTGAGTGATTTTAGTGTACCTTTGTAAAACACCGATTCGCAAGGTGTTTTTATGATTGTTTTTTAGGTATAATGGTGTACCAGTCGCGCCCCGGTCGGGGCGGGCGTACTGGAGAGGTCGCCTAGTGGTCTATGGCGCCGCCTTGGAAAGGCGGTTTACTCGCAAGGGTATCGAGGGTTCGAATCCCTCTCCCTCCGCCACATTTATCATCATGGATTC
>CAZRWV010000036.1:0-9751 GCA_964603965.1 uncultured Candidatus Saccharibacteria bacterium | reverse complement strand
AAACGATGTTACTAAATATGTAGCTAGTACCACAATGTCGCAATCAGACGTAGATGCTTTGGGATGGAATAACTCTGTATTGCTTAGCAATGATGAGGACATCAAAAAGCTGAAAGAATCGGACGGAGATGTCATAAAAGTTCACGGAAGTGGCAACCTGGCTCAGACCTTATTCAAACACGATTTGGTTGATGAAATGTTTCTTATGACATTTCCGATCACTCTCGGTACAGGTAAGCGATTATTTGGTGAAGGGGTAATCCCCGCGGCCTTCAAATTGACAGATAGTTTAATTACTTCAAACGGTGTGATATTTGCCTACTATAGACGCAATGGTGATGTTAAGACGGGTGAAATAGACTAATAATCTACATACTAGGCATTGGTTTCATATCCTGCTTAATGGTAGTTATAACTTCCTCTATCGTGGTGGGCCAAAAGAAAGAGCCCCACGGCGAAGTGGGGCTCTTTCTTTTACTCGACTGGATACGGACCAGGCCTTGTGCGGAGCAAAAGTGGTTTGTCAGCATTTGCCGGCGCTTTTTGATTTATAGAACAGACCGATGAATCATAACGCTTGAGTTTTTTAGGTTACTGCCATAAAATTCTTAGTAGTCATATTTCCTTCGGAATAAGGCACCAAAACAGCCAAACTACAGAAAGAGACGCGTGAGCAACAACCAAAAAACCACACCTCTGCGGAAAGCCATTTCCGTGTCTTTCGCAGTATTTACCACTAGCGTGCTCATATTTTCGGTTTTTCACACCCAAAATGCTGATGCCTTCGCCGGTGGCGATGGCTCTGCCGAGTCTCCGTATCAGATAGCAAGTTGGCAAGACTTAGACAACGTGCGGAGCAACCTAGGCGCTAACTACATACTGGTAAGCGACCTGGGTAGTGCTAGCACAGGCTACGATACCTATGCCGGGTCTGCCGCTCACAGTGGCGCAGGCTGGGCACCAATCGGCGATAATAACAACAAGTTTACCGGATCTTTTGACGGCGGTAGCCATACGCTAGCGGGTATGGTAGTGGCACAGCCCGGCACAAACTATGTCGGCTTGTTCGGATACTTGTCGTCTGGGGCAACGGTGCAGAACGTAACCATACAGGACCCCAGTTTTAGCGGTAACACAAACGTAGGCGGCCTCACCGGATATAGTGACGGAGCGATTTCGGGGGTTCATATTGTTAATCCTACCATTACGACCGTCGCCCAGGATGCCGGTGGTATAGCCGGAAAGGCAACAGGCAATATCACTCTCTCCTCAGTGGACGGCGGCTCGGTAACATCTGGGGCTGCCTGGGGAGGTGGTATCACTGGCTGGCAAGCGGGGGGTATTATTTCCAGGTCATGGACAAATACCGCCGTCTCGGGCCTGAACGATATTGGTGGCATCGTTGGCTACGGCCAGAATGCTGCTATAAACAACTGTTACGCCGCCGGTGATGTCAGTTCCCCATCCCTTTCAGAGAATTCGTTTGGTGGCATTGCCGGTGTAGGCGGTACCATTACTAATTCTTACGCCGCCGGAAACGTAACAATCGCGGGGTCCGGGTATAACACCGGCGGTCTATTTGGAGAGGGCGGCGCAACAGTCCGGAATGACTTTGCCGTTGGCACGGTTACCTCAACAGGGCCCATGGGCGGTTTTGTGGGACTTAACCAGACTGTAATTTCAAATTCCTACAGCGTGTTCGGTACGCCCGTGGGAAGCGGATCCAGTAGTGGAGTTACGGACGTTGCCGATGGCAGTGTTTTTAAAGGCCTTGCACACGACCACGCCGTGTACAACAATGCTGGTACAGAATGGGATTTCGCAACCATATGGGAGGCCCACGCCGATGCATATCCAACCCTACGCGGCAATGCGCCCCCAGTGCCTTTGGCATTGTCGACGCTTAGCCCAGCAGATGGGGCGACGAACGTAGCGCCCGATACGGCACTGGATCTTGTCTTTAACCAGTCCGTAGTAAAAGGCACAGGGCAAATCGTTATTAAACGAACCTCCGACGACTCGGTGACAGCAAGCATCGACGTAACAACAAGCGCAGTGGCAGGCAGCGGTACGGACACTATAGACATTACACTTCCGCAGAGTTTATCCCACAACACGGGGTACTATGTACAGATTCCGGCAACAGCCTTCAAAGACTTGTCCAACAACGCCTACACCGGCATAGCAGACACCACCAGCTGGAACTTTACTGTTGCTGACGATAGCGACGGCATTAATGAGTCCGTGGAAGCATCCGCTCCAAATAGCGGCGATGCTAACGATGATGGAACTGCTGATAGTCAGCAGAGTAGTGTTGCGTCGCTTATAAATGCAGTCACGGGTAAGTACGTGTCGTTAGCGGTTGACGATACCTGCGACCTTTCCAGTGTTAGTTCTCTGCATGCCAGTGATCTTACCAATGATTCTGAGTATAGTTACCCACTTGGCTTGCTGGATTTTTCGATTTCGTGCGGCGGTACACCCGGGTTTAGCACTACTGTCACACAATACTTCTACAATCCCCCAAGTGGTGATTTTGTACTGCGCAAGTTCATACAGGGTAGTTACGCCACCGTATCTGGGGCGTCAATTAGCCATACATCAATCTCGGGCGAGGATGTCATGGTAGTAAGCTATCAGGTAACCGACGGCGGCCCGCTTGACGCCGACGGTACGGTAAACGGCGTAATTGTTGACCCAGCTGGCCCAGCCATACGCCAGACAGATACCGATAGCCCAGGCGCGCCAAACACCGGATTGTTGCACCGGGGCATATGGCTGAGCCTAGCGGCGGTTGTGAGTGGCGGTGCGCTGCTCCTGAGCCTAACTACGCCGCTCTGGCGTAAAGTCTATGGCACCATTGTCACCAGGTAAACACAAGGAACAGGCGCTACCATCCCTTGGCGTGACGCTCATGCCTGTGTCTTGTTACGTACGGCACAAAGGCACTTTGGTAGCGCTACCGTGTAACGTATACATCGCATCCTACCATCCCAAAAGCGGTCATTGCATACCCTACAGACACGCCGGACGAAACGCTAGAATCGGCCATGACGTGTGAAGCGGAAGAAGAGCTGGGCGTCCCAGCAGACAAAGTATTGTCTGGCTTCCAAATCGCATACTACAAAATTGGAAATGTCCTGAATGGCGTTCCAAGGATGAACATATTTTACAAGGCATCGGTACCGATAGAGCTGATCCAAAAAACTGACGATGTTACAAAGTGGGGGTGGTTTACCAAAGACGAGCCTATGCAACTAAACGTCAATCCGTCCTACGATAAAGTCAAACTGGCCGGCATAGCCTTTGGCGGATAGCTTGTTATCGGACTCAAGGTTGCGCAGTGTGTCCACTAGGGGCCAAATTAAAATCCCATCTTTCGATGGGCTTTTTATTTGTCGTGCATTCGCGTGGCGAACCGACAGCTGTTTTATTACATTACCTACTTCTGCGCAATAAAAAGACAAACGCGACAATAACACAAAAAATTACTATTAGGACAGCCGTATTGACTACTTTGTTAGTTCTAGCTTTAAAAATCTTAGATAGCAAAACATACAAACCAATGCCAATTAATCCGCCAAGTGTATTTCCAAGCACATCTGTAATGTCAGACTTTCCCATCGCGAAAATGAATTGAATAGCTTCAAGGCTTACAGTAACACAAGCAATCAACAGCACCCTCTTCGCGAAAGTCCAATTAGTCTTTATCATGCGGGCGAAGATGCCTAGGGGTATAAAAATAAGTATATTTTCTATGACTTCAGCAAGACGCAAGGCCCCGTCGCTCGTAAAGGAGCCCCGAAGGGGAATCAGATTGATAGCTCGTTCACTATCTTCTACCCTGAACGGTAACTTGAAAAGAATAACCCCCAGCGTCAGTAATGCATAAATTATAAACAAAACGATGGTGAATTTATCTGCTTTCTTTTGGTCTGTTGCTTTGCTGTCCATGGTAAATTTCAATCGGTCATGCTCTTTATTGATCAGCGACTAATACGGTTTGGATTATACACCGTGGCGCCCGTTAGGTTCTGGACTTTCGTTCGCAACTCGTACGCCGGAGTGAGCCAAGCCAAGCGGTGAGATGGGGCGGCCAGACACAGCAAGCTAGCATCGTCGGAAACGGCGGTTTCTACTTTACTAGCTCTGGTGCTTCCTGATTCGAGGCCGAGTGCCTCTCTTTTTATGAAGCAGTCGGCATCAGAAAGGTTAGAGACCGGCCTTTCTATCACCCCAGAAACCTGAAGTAGAAGGCTATGGCGATCAGCACAATCCCAATGTTTGCCAGTAATCTGTACCAAAACAGGTGCCTGAAGAACAGCACGTCCACGCCAACTACGATGGCGACCATTATTAGGACGAAAATTATATGTGGTACGAGTTTTTCCATTTTAAATCCCTGGTTGGAGCTTAAACCCGCAGTGCCTGCTAGTCAAGCATGCCCAAATTCACGGGAGGGTCAACACCGGTATGGGGAGCCAACTTTGAGTTTTAATGCCCATCTTTGTGTTTAAGTTAGCAATCCTACCACGGGTTTCGCCGATAGAGTCACGGCGTGCTAATTTGCGGGATCTACCCCTACCTGAAGAGGACTGTTCTTACGAGTCCTTGCCGTTGGCCAGAGCTCGTTTTGCTGTTTCCCGCCTGTGCGCCCGAACAGCCTTAGAAATCAACCGGCCGAATCCTGGCACTCGTACTCTACCGCAGCCCGCGCGAAATTTTCGCCATATAGGTCGCACCGTGTGTCATATAGGAACAAGTAGATGCGCTTCCTGTTTTGCCGGCTTTACTACCTTCACCCCGGACGATAATTGCAGTTATGTGACGCCGTTTAAAGTCCAGCCCGGTCAGCCGACGGAACACATCCTGGATTGCCTGGCCTTGTTTTATTCCAGTGTTTTGTGTAGTCGAGCGTGGCAAGCGTAAGGCCCAGATCTTCTGGTTTCTGGAGTCTAAAAGTCGTTTGTAGCATGTGGGCATTATACCCGAGCACAGCACGGCATACTGTACCTCACCTTGCCTGGCTCTAGCTAATAACAGCGATACGTGATATGCTAAGGACAGCAAGTTATTCTTAACTTTATCCTTGCGTACGGTGCGCCTCAACAAAGCCCATTCTATTCTCGGCTACAGCGAAGACCCTGTCTCGCATAATATCAGCTTATAGAAAGGCTAATTATCAATGGCGACTAAATTATTTGTAGGCAAACTGTCCTATACCTCAACCGACGACGGCTTACGCGACCTGTTTACACAGTACGGTGCTGTCGAAACTGCGCAGGTCATCAAAGACCGCGACAGCGGCATGTCCAAAGGATTCGCGTTTGTAGAAATGACGAAAGCCGATGAGGCGCAAGCGGCTATCAGTGCGCTCGACGGCAAGGATTTTGACGGCCGCATGATTACTGTCAGCGTGGCCAAGCCGCGCGAAGACCGTCCACGCACCGGCGGCAGCGGTGGCTTTCGTAACGACTTTCACCGCCGGTAGTGTACCCTGGACCGAACAACTTCGGTCTCTCATTAGTCATTACTCCCGAAGAGGCGTATAGTTAAAACATGGGGACAATCAGATGAAACATGCAATCGGACAAACGCAGAGCGGTGTCGTCGTCTATGTGGATTTGATTCAGTCGCAGGCCGCCAAGCGCATAGCGCATCAACCCCATCTTTTGAGTTTAGTTGCGGAAGCGTTGCAACAGGCAACACTGCACGAGACCGACACGCGGGTCGAGTGCGATATGGGGCGCGCCGTTGGGTACAATTTTGTCATCAAGGCGCCAGGTTCCGACAGCGTTTTCTATGCACAACCACTACGTGACAATACGTATATGCGGTTCGTAAAAAATGGAAAACCGTCGTCCACAAAGTACGTATCAATGGTGTTACACCAGGACAAAAGCGGCGCATACGAGCTGGACGATGTCTGGCTCGGCCGTCTGAGGCCGCCACACCCCGGAACCGTCGACGAAACCGCCGAGAGCAAACCGTACTGGGCCACGCACGCGATCGTCTTAACCAACGAATTGTTGCAGTCGGCCACGGTTACAAAGCTGTGTCCATACTGAGGCATGCCGTCACTGTAGTTGCGGAGGAATGCCGCTAAAGTGCCTGGTTGCGAAGTGCGTTTATTATGCTTGCCCATCTCCCTGTGGGTCGAATTCCACCGTCCACTCAATACCGTATTTATCTCTAAACATTGCAAAATAGGTACCCCATGGGCTTTCATCCATAGGCATCTCAACAGCCCCACCCGCTGAAAGACCAGTGAATATCTTGTCAGCTTCTGCACGGCTTGCCGCGCTAACTGATATTTTAGATCTGTTTTCGTTTTCGCTTACTGGACCCATACTTTCAGGAACATCATTGGCGATTAAAGTATTTCCACCGATTGGCAAAACAATCCGCATGATTTTATTTGCATCTTCTTTCGGGACGGGGAACTCAGCGCTTTCTAGATCTTTGAAGCGTACAATCGCTTTAAACTCTCCGCCAAACACAGATTTGTAAAAATTAAAGGCTTCTTCGGCATTACCGTTGAAGTTGATGTAAGGGTTGATCGTTGCCATGTAGATTATTCTCCTTGGGTCAAATATTTGGTTTCGTTCCCATTGTAACAAACCTGGCTTTTACGATTCTAGCGACCGGATTTTGCTTGACATATATCCGCGGTGGATATAGTATCAAGACATGTCCAGCAGCAAAACTTATACGCCGCTCACACCAGCAGTCCTGTACATATTGATGGCGCTGGCGGACAGCGAAAAGCACGGCTACGCCATCATGAAGCAGGTCGAGACGGATTCCGAAGGCAAAGTTGCTATGGGGCCCGGCACGCTGTATGGCTCGCTCAAGCGCATGCTCGAGTCTGGGTTGGTTGCCGAGAGTGATAAAAAAATCGACCCTGATATGGATGACCAGCGGCGCATTTACTACAAGATTACCGAGTCGGGCAAGCAGGCGCTGGATGCCGAATTGGAGCGCTACCGGCGAGTCGTACGCCTAACGAAACGCCACGCACATGGCGCTATTCTGGCAACCTATGGCACGCAGTAGCACCGGGCAGTACGAGGCTGCGTATGCCAAGTTGCTGCGGTTGTATCCCAAAGCATACCGCCAGCGATTCGCCGAGCCCATGCAGCAAATGTTTGCCGACATGTGCAACGAGCACGGTCAGGATGGCCAGGACACACGCGGCTTCGTATACAAGATATATGCAGAAACATTTGTGGGCGTAATCAAACAAAACATACAGGAGGTGGTCATGAATATCAAAACGACTCGGTCAAAGGTTATTATCGGCGTCAGCGTAGTGGGCATTGTCGCTATTGCGGTGGTCGCACTAACCAATAATCATCCTGGGGCTCAATCCATCCGGCCAGGCACATGGCTGAAGCAGGTTCGGGAACTGTCTAAGGGCGACAAGGCCGCATGCTTGGCAAACGTACAGAGCGCCAGCGACGCAGTCAACCACGACGACGGATTCAATTATTTTAAAGGCCAGAAATTTTCAAATTTTGAAGACACCGAGGGTATGGCCATCGCGGACGTACCGGCTGGCACGAACTATGATCTAACTATCAATTCGTACGCAAACAACACCGTCAGAGGCACGATGACGTACGAGAAGGACTACGGTACATACAACTACACCACGCAAAAACTGCCCGCGCATGGCCAATGGAAGCTTATGTCGATAGTTGCGTGCAAGCAATCATAGGGATTGGCATTATTGCTGATTCTGTGGCTTCGCTTTGCTATACTAAAAACATGCAAAAGATAGCTACACGAGTATTTATTTACGCTTCGGTTGTATTCGGTATCTTGGGTATACTGATCGTCCTGACAGCTTCCGGGCCGGACAAGCCAGACTCCCGCCTAACCGAAATACTTATGCGGTTTCTGTTTGCGGACGTGTTCATCATTTTGCCGGCGTTTGCGCTGAGCGTTGCCGGCAAGTACCTGGACGGCAAGTCATGACCATTCACCAAAGATATCTCAGCTATCTCGCACTAACTACCGCAGTTACGCTGGCGGCTATATACATCATGAAAGTCACATCCGCGGAGGGAATTGGCCTGATTGTTTTGCTTGGCGTGACAACTGTCTCTGGCTATCTGACGTTGGCGCTTCTGGTTTCGGTACTTACCAAAAACCCCGCTAAGACATTCCACCGATTTCTTGATATATTCGATCCTTTTCTCTGGCCCTAGCGTGTAGTCACACTTCTGCGCCCTATTCCTTCCACCAAGCGTGGGTAGGGTAGTCTTTGGCTGTGAACGCAACTGTTTGGCCGATCTTTGGCGTAATAATAGCCGCGCCGGCCTTGGCGCCGGCTGCCAGCACGCGCTCTACCGGTTCGGTCCAGCTGTGCAGCGCCAGCACAAACGCGCCCCAGTGGATGGGAATCATGCGCTTGCCGCGGAGGTCCGTGTGCGCCATAACCGTCTGCTCGGGCAGCATGTGGACAGTCGGCCAGCGCCGGTCGTACTGGCCGCACTCTAGCAGCGTCAGGTCAAACGGCCCATACGTATCACCGATCTGTTTAAAGTGCGGCCCGTAGCCGGTGTCGCCGCTGAAGAATACCCGGGTCTTGTCGGTAGTAATCACCCAGGAGCACCACAGCGTAGCAAACCGATCGGTGAGCGTACGGCCCGAAAAATGGCGCGCTGGTGCGCAGGTTAGTTTTAGGCCCTCAAACGAACGCTCGTCCCACCAATCCAGTTCGGTGATCTGCCCAGGCTTAACGCCCCACCTCCGCAGATGCGCGGCCAAGCCAATCGGCACAAAAAACATCGTAACCTTCGCGCTCAGCTTCTTGATCGACCCGTAGTCCAGATGGTCGTAGTGATCGTGGCTGATACACACGGCGTCGATGTGCGGCAGGTCCTCGGGCTTGGCAGGCAGCTCATCGCTAAAGCGCTGCGGGCCAACCGCCGGGAACGGGGAAGGCGACCGGCCAAACATCGGGTCCAGCAAGATATTTTTGCCGTTAACCTGCAGCAAAAATGCCGAGTGTCCAAACCAGGTAATCTGCGCCTGTTCCGGCTTGAGCTTCTTGGATACATCCAAGCGTTCCGGCACCAAGCGGCGCGCGGGCCGCCAGTTGGGAATGCCCTTTATCTGATCGCGCAGAATCGACAACGCACTGGCAAAACCCATATTCATGAGCGTGGGAATTTGGTTTACAAACTTGCCGTTCCTAAAATTGGGCGACCGCCGATTACGGCTCACAGGCGTCCGGCCGCCAAACGGCGGATATACGCGAAAAAATGCATAAATGCCAACGATGATGCTAAGCAGTACGAACAAAACGACCATTACAATGAGTGTAGCAGACAGGGCTATCTGGCAGGCGGAAAGATGTGCATAATCTCGCCGGCCATCCGATCCATAAAGTGCCGCGCTTCCTGTGTATACATGAGCCTATCCGCCTCACGGCGGACTATCTGCTGACCAGGCGCATCCTGCCCATCGCGGTCCACCGCAAGTCCGTCTGGATCAAAATACATGACTTGGTCTGAGGCAACGGCGGTAACTACAATACTGTGGCGACCGTTTGCGTTCTCCACCTTGCTGCTCGGTATCACAATGCTCACTAGCGCATAGCCACCGCCCGATAGTGTGGCTTGTATAGCGTCCAGCCAACGCTCTCTATTCTGGCTGCCACATGTCGTTAGCTTTTCTAGTATCGCTTGTTCGTTGTCACTCCTAATTCTGCCTATGCGACGAGCGGCAGTGATATCTGTAT
>CAZRWV010000035.1:0-10226 GCA_964603965.1 uncultured Candidatus Saccharibacteria bacterium | reverse complement strand
CCGCATTGCCGGCATCATGAACCGCCTAAAGGTGGAAGACGACGTGCCAATCGAGAACCGGCTGATCAGCAAATCGCTCGAAAACGCCCAGAAAAAGGTGGAGGGCTTCCACTTTGACCAGCGCAAAAACGTCGTGCAATACGACGACGTTATGAACCGCCACCGCAAGGCCACGTACGCCATGCGCAAAGAAATCCTGCGCGCCGACAATATCAGCAAGCGTATCAAGGCCTACGTCGAGGACGAGGTGAGGGTGCTGGCTGACAGTCCGCTGCGCATGACCGAAGATTTTGAACCGGCCGTGCGTGAGTTGCTACCCCTGGACGAGGCTGCGTTGGACCGCGTGTTTGCCACGCCGGCCGACAAGGTCAAGGACGTGCTGATCGAAGAGGCTAAGGAGCTCTACAAGGGCCGCGACGCCGCCTTTGGCACCGAAATCCTGCGCAAAGTGGAGCGCGACATCTATCTGCAGATTCTGGACACGCTGTGGATGCAGCACCTCGAAAACATGGACCACCTGCGCGAGGGCATTCACTGGATGAGTGTTGGTCAGCGCGACCCGTTGGTAGAATACCGCCGCCGCGGCCAGATTATCTTTGAGGAAATGCAGTCTTCGCTGCGCCACGAAGTGGTGCGCGCGCTGTTCCATGCCGAGCCGGTGCCGCTCGAGGACCTGGAACGTCCGGTCGAAACCGAGCTGACGCGCGCGGCGCGCGGTTCGATCAGCAATGCCGGTGTGATCAACGAATCGACTGCCGAGTTTGACGAGGGCGACTTTGCCGTTAGGGCTGCGTCCAAGACGCCGCCCAGCACCAGCCAGAAGCGCAAAAAAGCTAACAAAGCCGAACGCAGCCGCAAGAAAGCGGCGCGGCGGCACAAGTAGCGGACGGACAAAAGCGTATGAAGCACATTGTTGAAGAAATCAAGCTAAAGAACGGTGCGCGTGGCCTGTTGGTGCACGTGCCGGACGCTACCGTTCTGGATGTTTACCTAAATTTCCGGGCCGGCGAATACCTGGTGGAGCGCGGCAAGTGGGAAGCACCGCACCTGATGGAGCACGTGCTGCTCGGTGCTAACGATGTATATCCGCGGGCGCGCGATTTTCAGGCCGTGGTCGAACAGAATGGCGCTTACAGCAACGCCAGCACCGATGTCTACGACATCATCTACGAAACCGAATGTGCTGATTTTGAATGGGAACGCATCTTTAAGCTGCTGGTTCTGGCCATCGAACACCCGCTGTTTTTGCAAGAGGAATTCGACGCCGAGTTCGGCAATGTGCGCGAGGAGCTGGCAGCGCGGGCCAACAACCACTATCGTCAGCTGGGCGCCAACACGCGCAAGGCCTACGGCCTGGTGGCCGAGACCGACCGCGAGCGTCTGGAGCTGATGCAAAACGTCACGCTCGAGGACGTCCGCGAGCACTACCGCCGCACGCACACCACCGACAACATGCGTTTTGTAATCGCTGGCAACGTTGGCAAACGTAGGAGCGCCATGGTGGATATGTTCGAGCACATCCAGCTGCCGCGTGGCGAACGCTTTGCCATGCCGGACGAAGTCGTCAAGACACTCAAACGACCGGTCTGCATCCCCAATGACACGGTCGACACCTTGTATTTCTACATCGATACGTTCATGAACCGTCGGCTGGAAGAGCAAGAGGTGGATGCGCTTGGCCTGGTCAACGCCATCCTTACCGAAACGCTCTACAGCAAGATTTTGGGTACTGCCCGCGAGCGCGGTCTGGTGTACGGTATGAACAGTGGTTACCAGCAGATCAAACTCAGCAGCAACCTGTGGTTCGGTAGTCAGGTGTCGGTGGCCAACGCACCGGCGCTCTTCGACATTGTGATCGAGCAACTGGGAAACCTGTTTCGTGGTGAATTAGCTGAAGCTGACATCGCGGCAGCGCAAGCCTACGCGCTTGGACGCTACCAGCGCAGCGCGCAGACCGTGGCTGCGACGGCCGGTGGTTACACCGGACGCTATTTCTTTGACGAATACGTCGATGATTACTATCAGATTCCGGAGCGCATCAAAGCGGTCACTAAACAATCGATCGTGGATGTAACGCGCGCCATGTTTAGTGATGACATCGGTGGACTGGGTGTGTACGGCAACTGTACGCCCGAACTAGCAGCGCGTCTGAATGAACAGATCGGCGTGCTGTGGCGATCGGCTACAAACTAGCCCACGTGGCCGTCTGATCCGCCACTGCTGGGCCGGCCGATGCGCGCCGAGCCCCAACGTCTGCGCGATTTAGGTACTACCGGTGGTGTTCGACCCGCTTGTCTGGCTGCCCTCGTGAATCGGTGGCTGCGGATAAGATGGCCAGGTTCAGGCGAAGTCTGGTAATCTTGCATACCATCGGGTGTGGCTACAGTAGCAGGGTCGGGAACTGCTACTTGTGTGGTGGCTGGGTCTTGAACCGGTGTGACGGGTAGCGTGACGGCCGTCTGCTGCGGGTCTGGAGTTGCTGCTGGTGCCGATGGCAGGGTTGCGGTTGCGGTTGCGATTGGCGACCCAACCTGAGCGGTGACTCTAAGGGCGCCAGTGTCGGTGTCACCAGTGCCGCCGGATACGGGCGCGCGTGCTGGCCTACGTTTTTTGGGTCGCGGCCGGCGCGGCCAGAGCAGGCCCACTGCGGCTACGGCAGCTACGGCTCCAATCACGCTGCCCATCATAATTTTATTGTGCCGTATTGCACGCAGCGCATTAGCGGCATCGTGGGTGGCTGCCGACAATCCGCCCGCGTCGCTGGTGTTGGCGGCGGCAGGTCCGGCGGTGGGTGACGGCAATACTGTCGGATCAACGGTGTGTGGTATGACGCCGGCCGATGCCCCCGGCGACGGTGTTTCGGCCGGCGAGGGGCTGGCGGATGGCGTGATGACCGGCGGATTGCCGGCGCCCGGCGTTGCTGGATTGGCAGGCGTTGTGGGATCTGTTGGTGTGACCGGTGCAGCGGGCGGGGCCACACTCGCGCCATGCTGCTGCGCGTACTCGGCCACGGCGTGTTGATCGAACGTGTTCATGTCATGCAGGCTATAGTCAGTTTGGTTTAACACCCACATCTGGGGATAAGCAACAACGCGACCGTTGTCCGGATCGGCTTTGTCGCCGGCGAAGGCATCGATGGCGCCGTCCAGCACAGTCTGATTGTGTTCGAGGTCGCGAATCTGCGCATCGGACAATCCGGCTTGCTTGCCGTAATACGCCAGGCTTTGCTGGGCCATGTTGGTGATGTTGGACGCATGGCCACCGTTGCCGGCATCGTGCGATGTGGCGGTGTATTCGCCGTCATGGAATTCAGGTGCGGCATGCTCGGCGGGCGGCGCCGGTACGTCAGGAATGGCGGCATGATGAGCCAGACCGTAGGCGGCTGCCGCTATACCCGTTGTCGTGGCGCCAGTTGTGGCATCCATGGCCGTTGCATCGGTGCCCTCGGTTAGGGCCAGGGCGACGATGCTCAGATCGTGCGCAAGACCAGGAGCGAGACGTGATGCTATCACTGCGCCGGGCAGACTGGCCAGCGCCAAGCCGAACGAGCCGAGCCGGCCCGCGCGTCCGCGTCCGTTTAGGGCTGACTGCAGTGCACGGTTTCGGGAGCTAAGGTCGCTCAGCTGGATGCGTGTGGCGGCGTTAATCCATTCCACCATCCGGACAGGATTCAGGTTGGAAAGATGACGCAGTGATGATCCCGATGTGTCGCCGGCTACTTCCACAATGCTCGCCAGCACGCGAGTGCTGGTATGCGCGCCGCCGCGTATAAACCGTTGCCGCACATGCTCGGCTAGCTGCTGTGATCGCGCTGCCGGCTCCCGCTCAGCCCAGTCTTCGGGTGACATATCGGCAGGGACGGCAAGTCTTCGGCTCAGACCCTCCTTGATATGGGCGCTGATCACGTCTGCGCCAACCGTGTGCCGGGGGTCGGTGTGCATCAGCACAACGTGGCTGCCGGGACCGAGCGTGTGCCTGCCCGCACCGTCTCTGGTGGACGGGGTGAGCCAGGTGTAGGTGTCGGTATCGACGTGGTGCACCACTAGCGTGTGCTCGCCGCCGTAGAACAGTTGGTTGCCAACGATATGCACGCCCAGCGTTTCCGGAACACCAGGTTCGGGTATGCTCCGGTCGTACAGTGCCCGCGTCCGGTCGATCACGGCCGGGATGTCGTGCCGCAAGGCGTCCCGCAGCTTGCGCTTGGGGCGCACACCTCTTCGGGTCGCTTTGTTCACGGACCGATCAAAAGCTTGCACCGCCGCCTCGGCGGCGATTGGGCTAAGGATGCTCGTGGATAGCGTCATTGTTCCGGCCACGTCATTGACGAGCCAAGCGGCATTGTGGTCGTTGCGGGCGCCCTCCGGACCGGCCATGCCGTACCCGATAATCCGTGCTGTGCGCGGTTGTCCACGTTGCTCGACCGACCGGTGCTTTTGGTGCTTCAGTACTTGAACGAGTGCCCGGTGCATGGCTTCTCCGGCCGCCGGATCCCAGAGGGCGAGGGTGGTTGGTTCGTCCTCCTGTCTCGGCTTTGCTCGCAAGCCTTCGGCCATGCGTTCCAGCAGCTTGATGTCGTCCTCCGTCAGCTCCCACGATTCCTGATCCGGCAGATCGTCGGCCGGAAACTGTTCGGGATGGGGGACTCTGGTGGGCAGATCGACTGCTACGGGCATGCACACTCCTCTCTTGCTATACCTTAAGCAGTGTAGAGATGCGACGGGCACGTCGCTGTCGCAATTTTTACGTGCCGAGTGTGATGAATGCCACAATTGCTGGGTCAGGGCGGTGCCCGCCCCAAGGGGTGGAGTCCGGCCCGTACTTTCTATATACTGGTCAGCATATGGACGATTTGCGGCAAACCGCGTTAGACATGCAGCAGCAAGTGCGCGCCGCCGCTGAGCGGCTGGGCGTGGACGATCTGCAAGCCAAGAAGAATGTGCTCGACACTGAAGCCGCCGCGCCCGGATTTTGGGATGATCCCCAGCATGCGCAGGACGTCTCGCGCGAGCAGGCCAAGCTGGAGCGCCGCATCCGGCCATGGCTGGATCTGCGCCGCGATAGCGATGATGTGGTCGAGATGCTCGGCCTGAATGACACCACCATGCGTGCCGAACTCGAGCAATCGCTGGCCGATATCACCAGCCGCTTCGACGCGCTCAAAGCAGATCTGAAGTTCAGCGGCCCGTACGACGGCCACGATGCCATCCTGAGTATCCACGCCGGTGCCGGTGGTGCCGACGCCCAGGACTGGGCCGGCATGCTGCTACGCATGTACGTCCGCTACGCCGAAAAGCAGGGGTGGCAGGTGGCTACCGTGGACGAATCCGGTGGGGAAGAGGGTGGCATCAAGAGCGTCACGCTCGCCATCAGCGGTGATTACGCCTACGGCAAGCTCAAAGGCGAGCACGGCGTCCACCGCCTGGTGCGCCTGAGCCCCTTCAATGCCGAAAGCCGCGAAACCAGCTTCGCGAAGGTCGAAATTATGCCCAAAATCGACACACCGGACGTTGTCCAAATTGATGACAAAGATCTAAAGATCGACGTCTACCGCAGCGGTGGCCACGGCGGCCAATCTGTCAATACTACTGACAGCGCCGTACGCATCACGCACCTGCCAACGGGCATCGTGGTGGCTATCCAGAACGAGCGCAGTCAGCTCCAAAACCGCGAAACCGCGCTGACCATTCTTCGGTCAAGACTGGCCCGAATCCAGCTGGAGCAGCACACCGCCAGCCTAGCCGAGCTAAAAGGCCCGAACGAACAAGCCGCTTGGGGCAACCAAATCCGCAGCTACGTCCTGCACCCCTACAAACAGGTCAAAGACCTCCGCACCGAGCACGTCAGCAGCGACCCCGACGCCGTCCTGGACGGCGATCTGGAGCCGTTCGTGACGGCGTATTTGGAATACACGTTGGGGCAGGGCGCTTAGGCGCGCCCCAGGCTATAGGTTGACCTTGTCGCCGAGCTCCGCCTGTATGTCGGCATTCGGCATACTGCCTCCAAACCCAAAGACGCCAAGCTTGGAGAGGGTTTGAACGGTTAGCAGCTTTGTAGACTCAAGCACCTCGCCAGGGCGACCAGGCGTGCTGATTGCTATGTAGTGGGGTTTCATTGTTCCGTCTGGTTCCGGTGCCTGGAGTATGACGCCACGCGTAATCGTTACACTGCCCATAGCCGGTGAGTTTGGCGCTGGTTCTTCTGGTGTGTTGGCAGCGGACCAGTGCATCTCGCCACTAACCGGCTCCGCCGTGACACTGAAATCGTCGGCACTGACTAACAGCCTCCACCACTTGCCGTCTTTGAAGATGGGGTTGACCACAAAAGTCCTACCCCCTTGGGGTCTATGCTTGAGGGGTCCAAAAGCAGGGCGGTCCCGAGCGCTGCACGGCCAGTGAACAGCTCATTGGTTTCCCCGGTCCCCCTCTTGTTGGGGCCGCACGCTGCAACCAAAGCCGCGAAAAGTCCGAGCCCAAGCGTGCGGCGTGCAATCCCTATGTCCCAACTTATTCTTCCGGTCGGAACTACTTCCTGTGGTGCTGCCTTCGGTACCGGTGTGCCTGCCATAAGTGCCTCCTCCGATTAAAATACTGCGCCAGTGTAGCATATATCCCGGCCTCGTCAACCTGTCCGTACAAGAGGTCCCACACCTGTTCCGGCCCCAACGCCAGCGTTGACATAATGCTAGTGATAGTTTATGATGTTTATGGTTACTCTGAAACAGGAATAGACTACTAATAGAAAGCGTCGAAGATGATCTCAGACGGCTCGTTTCCAAATCCACTACCGCCAGAGGATACTCCGCCCGAGGACGAAGTAAGGCGACAAATCGCCCAAGAACTGGCCGACGATCCAACGCTAACCATTGAATCACTTACTCCCGAGGAGCAACGGAAGCTGACAGTCATCGTCTGGGCGGTTCAGCATACCGGCGAGTTTGCTGGTGCGATTCAGGATGACATGCGCCGGGTGGGTAGGCCGTTAGATTATTGTGCCGCGGAATATATCATAACCAGAAACGACTACGTTAAGCCCGGCGAAGCTACGAGGGCAGAGCGGGACGAGGCAATAAACCTTAGGGTGCGCGACATCGATCCCGACTGGTACACTTTGGCGCTCCCGGCAGATACCCTAGCTTTTCAGGTTTTAAGGGGTGCTGTTGCGGCAGAGGGCTGGGACATGCCCATATTGCGCACCATAGATGTGAGCGGCGAGGAGGCCGCGCCAGATCCTAGCCTTGGCCATGAGACGTATCAAGATCCCTTGATAGGATGTTGGAGCTGTCGCGCATCCTGCATGAACCGGGCGTACTGCTCAACGATAATGATGAGCTACGGCCGCTTGTGGAGGAATACATTGAACTTATAGCAGTGGGCGGTGCGTATCGAGAACAGCGTCAAATCGATCAACTCTCAAACATAGCCGCTAATGCAGTGAGGCGCCACCCGGAGAAGGACAATATTACCATCGGTGTGGTGGTCGGTATTCATCACGATAGAGTTCTTGAAACGCTTGCGGAAGGTACGGAAATCGAAGGGGTGTTGAGGCGGGTGCCTGCAGATGCCAATCCCTTGCACGGGGTGAATGGTTCGGTGCGCATGAGATCGACGTATGAGGGGTTGCATGAACTGTCTGACGAGGAACTCGATCGGGCGCTGTTGGGGCTGATCGTGGACAGGGCTCTATCCACGCAGTCGTATGAGTCGTATGCACATGTTTCTGAGCTTGTTGATAATGCAGACAGACTTCCGGACGATGAAGTGAGGAATATTATGGATGGCATCGCTGCAATTAAGCGCGAGCTGTGCCCGGACAAGGAAGCCTTGGCTCCGGGCATTTCCTCTGAAGTTGCACTTAGAGTACGCGAGCTGTTGCAAAATTACCCTGCATTCGCGGGCCTTCTGGCCGAGTCTAACGACCAAGCACATGCCGGGACCTAGCTCCCGCGCCCGTTCCTTGTTATACTGCTTGAGTTATGATTCTTTTGGACAGGGTGACAAAGACGTATAACAAGAATCTGGGGCCAGCGCTGGACCGGATTAGTTTGCACGTCGAGGCAAAGGAGTTCGTGATCGTGGTCGGCCAATCCGGAGCGGGCAAGAGCACGCTGCTCAAGCTGCTCACGCGCGAAGAGCGGCCCACCAGCGGCAAGATCATCGTGGGCGGCATTGATTATGACAAGCTCAAGGACCGTGAGATTCCGCTGCTCCGGCGTAAAATCGGCAACGTGTACCAGGACTTCAAACTGCTGCCCAACCGCACCGTGTTCGAAAACGTGGCATTTGCGCTGGAAATCGTGGGCGTCAGCACGCGGGAGATCAAAAACACCGTGCCCAAAGTGCTCGACATCGTCAACCTAAAGGACAAAGCCGACCGCATGCCCGAAGAATTATCCGGCGGTGAGCGCCAGCGCGTGGCCATTGCCCGCGCCATTGTGCGCCAGCCCAAGATCCTGATCGCCGATGAGCCCACCGGCAACCTCGACCCCAAGCACGCCTGGGATGTTATTAAAGTATTAGAAAAGATTAATGCCTATGGGACGACCGTGCTGCTGACCACGCACAACCAAGACATTGTGAACAAGCTGAAGCGGCGGGTGGTTACCATCCAGCGTGGCCAGATTGCCAGTGACAGAGCAGGGGCGGAGTATAGCGCCGTATAGCGGGCCGCGAACAGAGAAAACTATGGGACGCAGACTGACGACTTTTGGACGAATTATCCGCACCGGCGTGGTGAACTTTGGGCGCAACATGTGGCTGGCGATTGCTGCCATGGCGATTATGATCGTGACGCTTACCATCATCCTGTTTTCGGTGATCGTGAATGCCACGTTCACGAACACCGTGGCGCAGATCACCGATAAGATTGACGTGTCGGTGTATCTGAAGGACACGGTCACGGAGGAACAATCGCAGCAGCTGGTGAGCGGGCTAAAGAAGCTGCACGGCGTGGCCAAGGTGACGTACCTGTCCAAAGACCAAGCGTTGGCCGCCTACCGCCAGCAGAACGCCGGTGACGCGGCGCTGCTGCAGGCCATCGACGAAACCGATAACCCACTGCCGGCCACTATCCGCGTCAAGCCGGTTGACCTGAACGATATCGACAGCATCCGCGCATACATCGATAAGCCAGCCGTGCTGGCGCTGCAATCGGACCCATCGCGCGACAGCGGTAACCGCCGCGAAGCGGTGGACAAAATCACGCACGCCACCAACATCCTGCGCCGGGCCGGCATCGGCGCGGTGGTGGTGTTTGCCACCATTTCGGTGATGATCATCTTTAACACCATCCAGATGGCTATCTTTAACCGCCGCGACGAGCTGCAGATTATGCGGCTGCTGGGTGCCAGCACATGGTTTATCCGCGGGCCGTTTGTGGTGGAGGCAATTATTTACGGCATCTTTAGCGCCGTGGCGTCGCTGCTGCTGATCAATGCCGTGTTTGTGACGGCCAGTGGTTCGCTGCAGGCTACCAGCTTCGGCCTGCTCGATATTAGCTACAGCCAAGCGTTCTTTGAGGGGCATTATTGGACCTTGTTGTCGGTACAGTTAGCGCTTGGTATACTGATAGGCGCCGTATCATCCATCATTGCCACGCGGCGTTATCTCAAATTCAAAACCCGTTAGAAACGAACGCATAAATCGAACAAAAACCCTCAAAACTCAAATAATTTGAATGGGGGATTGGTTGAAATATTATCATAAGCGTGATACACTGTTAGCGGTTCTAATCAACACAAAAACCATGACAACAAAAGCAAAAAAAGTCTCTCAGCGTATTCGGCGCGTGGTCGCAGGTAAATTTGGCGCCGGCGTTATGGTCGCCCTGAGCGCGTTCCTGATTGGCGCCACGCTTATACCTGGCCTCGGTCGCCCAGTGCTGGCCGATACCTTCCAAGACCAGATTAACGCGCTGAATGCCCAGAACAACGACACTCGTTCCCTGGTGGATGGGCTGCAGGCGCAGGCCGCCACTTATCAAGATGCTATTGATCAGCTGCAGGGGCAGATTAACGGCCTCCAGGCCTCGATTGACGCCAACGAAGCGCAGCAGGCCAGTTTGCAGCAGCAGATCACCGATGCCCAGAACGAGATAGAGCGCCAGCGCGGCATCCTAGCCAGCGACGTAAAGGCGATGTACGTGGATGGCACGCCGAGCACGCTCGAGACCGCCGCCGACGTCACCATCACCGCGCAATCCCAGGTGACGGACAACACGGCCACCAGCGA
>CAZRWV010000034.1:0-10246 GCA_964603965.1 uncultured Candidatus Saccharibacteria bacterium | reverse complement strand
CATCCTTTAACCACAAATCGACGTGCGCCTTCTCTTTTGATAGCCCGCGCGGCCAAAGCCTGTCGATCAGAATACGCTTGCCGTCTTGTTCGTCGTACCCTTCGTAAACGCGTTTAATGGTAATCATGAAGCGCCTCCCTGTCTAACGACCGTAACCTTGTCCCAAGAAGCTTTAGCATCCGTTCTGACTATATGTTCGCTACATAACATTGCTATACACGGCACATTGTCTATACAACAATCATAGCAAACAAAAAGACTTCTATCTGCGAAGTCTTTTACTTAAGTTTGTGCTTGGAACGGCATTCTTACGCAGGTTAGAACTATTTTATGTAACCAACTAGCCTAAGCAACTCATGAAATCCGGGTATCAAGTCTGTTCGGGCGTAGCACTCATCTGCTGTCACCCATTTGTATTCTGCGTGAGCCGCATCTTCAAGTCTAATGTGGTGCCGGTCTTTTAGTTTGACCTCGAATGTAGCAAAAGTGTAGGGGTGGTTGCTGCTGGAGATGAAATCGTAGTCGCCTATGTGCCGAAGTTCAGAAGTTAAAGCTTTATACCCCGTCTCCTCCTCTAGCTCGCGAAGCATTGCATCGTTGTCACTTTCATCAGCTTCTACCTTTCCTCCGGCCAGTCCCCATGTGCCGCCATCAGGTTTATGGCTGTGTCGAAGAAAGATAGCGAACTTGCCCTCAAACTCGAGGAAACATCCAACAATTCTCATTCGTGTATCATAACAGAGAAAAAGACTTCACGGAAAGTCTTTAAGTATAAGCGTAATGGTACACCCGATAGGATTCGAACCTACGACCTACGGCTTCGGAAGCCGGCACTCTATCCAGCTGAGCTACGGGTGCGCAACGTGCGTATTCTAACAGATTGCGGAGCTAAATGCATCAGCGGTGCGTTGACACGAGCGGAGCACGCCAGCTATGATATCGCTATAGGTTATCGGGTAAAACTAACAAAGTCCAAGGGACAGAGGAGTGGGCGTGAACAGCAACTATCAGACCATACGTCGCGATCAGCGGGGCGTGGCTCATGTGCTATTCGTGGTTTTGGCGCTGCTGGCGGTTGCCGGCATCGGGGGCGTGGCGTACTGGCGGATTTCTAGCTACACCAACAAGAGCGGCGCTAACGCCAACGGCCAGACGGCGAATGACGGTTCGGGCGATAACTCTGCCACACAGAGCGACGCTTGCGTAGCGGCGACGCATGATGACAACATCTGCCACCTGGGCGCGATTAGCGGGCCGGACAAATACGCATCCGTTGTAAACATTACAACAAAGACGGACAGTGGTTCGCAGACCTGGGTTGAGAAATTCGACGGCAAGGGCAACAGTCTGGTGCAGAGCGATGGCGTGAACGGCATAACAGTCGGCGGTCACACCTACGTGATGTTGGGCGACCAATGGGTCGACGTGGGCGGCGACAACTCACAGTCACCACAGGCTCCAGCCGCACCGGTCATCGCTACGACTGCCGGCATCAAGTACGAGAACCTGGGCAAAGTATCGTGCGGCAACACCACTTGCTACCACTACCGCTGCAGTGGCGGCATCCTGGGCGATGGGGTGATATTGGTCAACTTCGGCACCAAAGATTACCTGCCACGGCGCTACGAAACTACCGGCGGCCTGACTGGCGATATGACTATGGACATTACCTACCAAGCGGTTACGATCACCGCCCCGGCTGGTGCCAAGACCATCCAGGAGTACACGTCGTCGCTGGCCGGTTAAGAAGTGGTGATTGACAAGCTGAAAACAGGCTGAGTATAGTAAAGCGTAAGCATAACTGAAGGGGGCGGGAATGAGGTTGCAAACAAAAACAGAGCGCAGCGACGAGCGCGGTTTGGCGCACGTTGCGCTGGTGCTGATAGTGCTCGTGGTACTGGGCGTGATTGGCTACGCCGGCTACACGGTGTATCAGCGCAGCGGTGTGGGTAAAAAGGCCAGTACTACCACCACCAAGACAACCGACCAGACCGAGGCAGCTGCTGCCGACCAAGGCTGCGTGGACACCTACAAAGACGCCAATTTGTGTAAGTTCGCCGACAAGGGCGGCAAGCTCGAGAGCCTGGCATTCAAGGCCACGGCCACATCAACCGGTGCTAATGCCGGGATATTTACGCTATTGAATGATGGTAAGGGTAATTCACAGTTTACCGGTGCGTACGGTGGTAGCGAGGTGACTGCCATCAACTCCGGCGGCCACACGTACTTCAAGAGCGGCGACAGCTGGGTTGACTACGGCGTTACCACCAACGATAACGACCCTACCAAAGAGTTCAGCGTAGTGCTGGGCAGCGGCACCACCTTCACGCCTCAGGGCAAAGAAGCCTGCGGCAGCATGATGTGCTTTAAATACGATCTCAAAGATTCGAGTTCGCCGGACGACCAGCAAACCGTTTGGTTCGACACTGCCAACTATCTGGCGCGCAAATGGACCGACGTAACCACCGACGGCAACGGCCAGACTGCGACGACCATGATCATTAGCTACCAAAAAGTTACTATCAGCAAGCCGTCGCCCGTAACGCAACTTAATCAATAGGAGACAGAGCAATGGATCGCAGTACACTCGACAAACTTATTTCAACCACCGGCTTGATCGTGGCGATCGTGCTGCTGGCCGCTAGCGGCGTGCTATTCTTTGCACACTCGTTCGTGCACCGCCAAGTGCATAACCAGCTGGCAGCGCAGGAGATTATGTTCCCGGCAGCGGGTAGTGACGCGATCAAAGCCTTGCCCGCTGCCGATGCAACGGCTGTTAGCAAGTACGCTGGCCAGCAATTGCTGACCGGTGCACAGGCCGAGGTCTTTGCCGATCATTACATCAACGCGCACCTGCAAACCATTGGTGGCGGCAAAACGTACTCGCAGCTGAGCGAATTGTCTCGCGCCGATCCGTCCGACGCTGCGCTGAAGGCCAAAGTCGACACCGTCTTTAAGGGCGAAACGCTGCGTGGCATGCTCCTGAACGCCTACGCCTTTGACACCATGGCTATGGTTGCAAACTTTGCTGCTTACGGTGCGCTAGTCGCCGGCTTTGTGCTGCTGTTGTTTGTAGCCCTGGGCTACCACCACGCTGGCGCGGTCCAAAAGCGGGCCGCTGGCAAGAAGCGTCGCTAGGGCGAACACGCCTGACCGCTAGTCGTTCTGATATTTCCACGTTCGGTATTTGGCCAGTAACCAATCGACGAACCATACGGGCCTGCGATACACAAAATCGCGGGCCCGTATGTATTCTTCTTTGTAGCCGCCAAAGCTACGCTTGAATTCAGAGTAGCCGTTCCGAGGGTGCGAAGCCTTGCGGTTGTTGTCGCCCACAATGCCCCAGAAGTTGAAGCGCTCGATCTCGGGATGGTGTTTTTGGCAGTAGCGCATGACGTCGAGCAGGAGCATGCGCGGCGCCCACAGGTCACGGTACGCTTCGGTGCTGGCGGCGTGCAGGTAGCTGGCTTCGCGGCCGTAGAGTGCGATCAGTGCGCAGGCCAGCAGCTCGCCGTCCTTTTCGGCCAAGAACACTTTTTCGTAGCCGGCCGGAGCCATGATCTTGAATTGTCGTCGGTAATAGTCGTCTTGATGTTTGCCAATGCCGCCCTTACGTTCGTTCAGCGTTCCCAGGCTGCTGATGAGTGTTTCCAGATCGGCTGGTTTGTCGCTGGCGCGGACGGTCACGCCTTCGCGGGCCGCTTTGCGGTAATAATATGGGATCTTTTTGGCCATGCCATGTGCCTTGAGCCACTCCCACTGCTCAGTTTCGGTGGGTTGAATGTCCGCGCACCATACGCGTTCGGCTTGGGTAAAGATGGCCGCCTGGCTGGGGTGCAGTGTATCGATAGCCGTCTCGGCCGGATCGCCGCGCACAATGTCGGGGTCCGCTCGGAAGAACGCCGCGCCGGTGTTGGCAAAGTACTCACTGACCGCCCGGTAAGCATCTTTCACCAGTGCTGTATCGCGGTAATCCAGCACCAATCCTCGCGGGCAGTACCAAAAATACCCGCCCAAGCGCAGCGGCTTCTTGGCCACTTGACAGGTCGCCACCAGCGTTTTGCCTTTGTATACACCCAGCCGCTGGACCTCCGCGGCGCCGCTATGCATCACCTCGCCCCACTCGTACGTATGCATAAAAGTCACGTGCGGCTTGAATGCGTCACGGGCGACAAACGCCTGGTATGCTTCCTTGTCCTGGTCTGTTAGCACTTTAACCGAAAACGACATCGCGCATCTCCTTGGCCTCGGCAGCCGGAACGTTCGTTGGCAGGTTGATAATGCGTGCTGATATCTCCTCGGCCGTAGGGCACGACTCGGGATCGTATTTGTAGGCGCTATTGGCCTTGACGCCCGGGAACAACGTTGGGCGGTACCATGTGCCCGGATGGAAGCCTTTGTCGCGTAGCAGCTGTAGCATGTCCTGCGCGGCTTGCGGCGTGGGCAGTACTAACGGGAAACGCACGTACGGCCGGTTCAGCCGCGCGGCGGTGGGAATAAGCGCATCAGTGCCGCGCTCGTTGTACAACTCGACCGCCTTTATCCTGGTGCGGACGATGTCGTCAAAATGCTCCATTTCGTCGAGTATCTGCCTGACCATCCAGGCGGCCGGCTTGGCCGGCGTGGTGGCTTGCTTGGCCTGCAGCTCGATCGGGGCAATGGGCGGCGTCATCAGGCCGGCGCTGCTGAGCGCGGTGCGGATCAGCTTGGACAGGCGATCGCCCGGCAGCCGGTTCAGTGAGGCATTGGTAATCGTGTACATCGAGCTCACCTGCGACAGACCCCAATTCAGTTCGGGCAGTTCCGCCAGACGCTGCCGTATGGCCGCGGCCAACTTGCCGTTCTTCATGGCCGGATTCACCCAGATAGCTCCGCCGAACTTGGTGCGCAGCATCTTCTCGGCGCCAAAGCTGTGAATGGATATGTCGGCCAGCGGCACGTCGCGCTTATCGCGGGAGATATAGCCCAAGCGGTGGGCCGAATCTTCCATCAGCACCATGCCCTTGTCGTCGCAAATCCGGCGCGCGCCAGCCATGTCGGCCTGCAGGCCAAAGCAGTGCATCACGATCATGGCGCGGCTGCCGCGCGGGCAAACCAACTTGCCCATGTCTATCGACAGCGTTGCCTCGTTGATGTCGGCGTAGTGCGGTTCCTGACCGGCAACCAGGATGGGATTAACGGCCGTCGCGCAGGTAAACGATTGTGTGATCACTCGGCCATCACCAAGCTCGGCAGCGATCGCTTCTAGTGCAACCTGCATGCCATACCGAGCCCGGTACACAATGTACCAGTCCTGCGGATCGGTCTTGCTGATCGCGGCCAATTGCTGGCGGAGTTGGTCTTCTAATTCGATGTATTTCACTGGTTTTTGCTGCTTACCTAACAGAGGAATGGTATAACGTTTGGGCGTGAGGGTAAAGCGGCACTTTGGTAGTGTGCGTTAAGGCTAGAACTATATCGATCAAAAAAGAAACACGACCTGAGCTATACAGCAGAGGTCGTGTTCCTATGACGTTATTTTATCAAACTTTCCTGCGTAATTCTAGTAATTTTTTGCTCTTAGTGATGATGAGTATGCGGCTTACTTTCTTAAAATCATTGAAACGGCGTTCAATTTCGAAAACACATTTCTTTTGAGGCATCTTGGACCATCGAATATCAAAGATTATATTTGGCGATTGCTTCAAAGCCGATCTGAATGCATGCTCGATAGTGTATTTGCCGTTACTTTTGGGCGTTTTCATTTCCCATTCCAAGTCATTCATGCGAATATCCGGGGTCCTAGCGCCCTTCAGTTGCACTGGCGGGATTAGTTCTACGTCGTAGCCCTGTTCAGTCATAAAAACTACGGTCGCATTCTCGTGCGTTTCCAGCACGACGCCGTTCGGAGTAATCTTTCCCTTCGTCATTTCGCTGATTATACAAGAAAAAGACTCCACACGGAGTCTTTGGATTGTTCAAGCTTGGTACACCCGGCAGGGTTCGAACCTGCGACCTCCTGTTCCGAAGACAGGCGCTCTAATCCGCTGAGCTACGGGTGCTTAGGCTGTATTCTAACAGATTAGGCCCCAGATGATAATGGTACGCCACAAAATCCAGCGCAACCATAAGTGTGATAAACATCACAAACAAATATCACAGTCCGCGCCTACGGAGCCGTGCTATTGTACTCAAGATGCAAACGTACGGAGACTGCACGGCATGAAAACGCCGCACATCCGTTCGTTAAAACAGCCCCCACAAGGGGCTGTTTTTTTATGCACCAACAACAATAAACCAAACGGGAGGTACTAACATGGTCAACAACTACAAAGGCACCGAGGACAGCCAGGCATACAGCCGCGTGGTCAACCAACTGCGGCAGTTCTGCCTGAACAAAGGCTTCTGCGAAGTGAGTACCCAGGACCGCCTGAGCATCCTGGCGGCCTGCGAGGATCCCGACACGGTGGCCACCTATAACTACTCTGGCCAACTCTGGCCCCTGCCGCAAACCGGGCAGATGTGGCTAGAGTACGAGCTGCTGAATAATCCTGACCTGCCGGGGGTATTCTGCGTCAGCACCAGCTACCGCCAAGAACCGAACCCGGTACCGGGCCGCCACAAACTCATCTTCCCGATGTTCGAATTCGAGCTGCCCGGCACGATCGACGACCTGCAGGCTTTCGAAACGGAAGCGCTGGAATACCTGGGCTTCGGCAGCAAAGCGGACTTTAGGTACAAAACCTACGATAGCCTCAAAAAGTTCTACAAAACACGCGAACTAACGCACAAACACGAAAACGCCATGGAGCAGGACTTTGGCCCGGTAGTGTTCTGCCGCGAGTTTCCGTACTACACCTCGCCCTTCTGGAACATGAAGCGCAAAAACGCCACGCACGCGAATAAGATCGACGTCATCATGTACGGCAACGAAACGATCGGTAGCGCCGAGCGCAGCAACAGCTCTGTTGAAATGGCCAAAGAATTCTACACGATCAGCGGCGGCAAATACGCCCAGAAGCTCTTCGACCTCTTCGGCAAAGAGCGAGTGGAAGCGGAACTGCACGACTTCCTGGGACTCAAGTTCTTCCCGCGCGCCGGCGGTGCTTTCGGCATGACCCGCCTGATCGATGCGGTCAGGAAGCACGATGCTGCCAAGGAGCGCCAGTCAGTGCGCGCCGGCCGCCAGACGCAGCCGCAGATGGCCTAAACCTCCGGGCCGCCGTACGCCCTCCTGCCCGTCAAGAATGTGAAAGTTTAGACTGCGGGTTGGTCCCCGCCATGACACAGTAGTAGCCGAACACACAGATGCTGAAGATCGATCCAAAAACGAACTTACGCATAACAACTTGACGAATGGAGGTATAGGATGAAAAAAGCCCTTATTTTTGTGGCGTTCACAACCATGTTCCTGGGGGCCGCCCCATCGGCGTATGCCAGCATAAGCGACGGCTGTTCGGCCGCCTGGATCGGCGGCGGCGACTGCTCGTCGTCGGCACCTACATCAACAAAGCCGGCAGTCTTGCCGAACAGAGACGGTGTGCCGACACCGCCGGCATCAACCGCTCCGCCCATGGTGCAGAAGTCTTCTGGTGGTGGACCAGAGACTCCGCCCGCTCCCGCTCCCACGCCCAGCAGTAACAGCTCCAGCAACAGCAAGAGCAACAGTAGCAGTAATAGTAGCGGCAGCAGCAATGCGAACAGCAGCAGTAATGCGTCCAACCAGAACATCAACCAGAATGTGAACAATAACGTGAACAACAATACGAACACGGTGGTGGTCAAACCGGTGCCTACCCCCGTAACGCCCGCTGTAACCCCGGCCCAGCCTAAGGTCACTACGCCCACCGCCCCGTCAATGCCTACCGTGATGCCCAACACCGGTTCCGCGGGCGCGATCACGGCTTTCGCCGGTGCGGCTGTTGCGGGGACGGGATTGTACTACATACTCGCGCGTCGGCGCGCTCTGCAGTCCTAGCTGACTGCGTAGCCGACTCGGATGTTCCCGTGCTTGCTCTTAACGCCCCGAATGGTCAGCGTTTGGATGTCGCCCAGGCTGGCCACATGCGTGCCACCGCATGGCACGGCAAAGTCGCCGAACTGCACAATACGGATCGGCTTGTTGGTAGGCAAGTTGGCGGGCACGTGACGGCACAGCCGTTCCAGCTCATCACGTTCCACAAAGCGGCAAGTGACGGGTAAGTCCTGGTGCATCAACTCATTGGCGGTCTGCTCGATCTTGTTCCGCAGCTCATCCTGCTGGGCGGGGTCGAGTTCGCCCATGTATTCCACGTACGGGGCGTCGGGGAAGTGGTAGCCTTTGCCGGGCACCCAATCCAGGCCCAGTCTGTTCACGGCCATGTCCACCAGGTGACCACCCGAGTGCAGGCGGGCGTTCAGGTGTCGTCGGTCGGCATCAACGGTTAGGTGCACGGATTCGCCTTGCATGAACGGCTGGCCGTCGAACTCCCCGATGTGCAGCACGTCGCCGTCTATAAACCGGACTTCCTGCACGCGGAACGTGCTGTCGTCGCTGCGGATAACGCCCGTATCGTACGGCTGGCCGCCGCCCTGCGGATACAAAATAGTTTGATCTAGATAGACAATGGTACGGCTATCCTGGCTGCTCACGCGCTCTACATATGCGTCGGCTTCAAGGTCGTGCATGTGGTCCAGGTACCGTAATTTCGTGCTCATAACGCTAGTATATGCTGCGCGCGGCTAATTGTCAAGATTTATGACAAAAATCGCTAATACAGCCCATTGTCAAGATATGATAGATTGTCTATAATATTGACAACATGAACACATACACGACACTTTTTGAGCAATTAGGTCTGTCCGACAAGGAAAGCGCGTTATATCTGGCGTTACTGGAGGTGGGTAAGGCCGACGTGTCGGCAGTGGCGCGCAAGGCGGGTATTAAACGCTCGACTGCCTATCTGCTGCTGGATGAACTCACACGGAAAGGGTTTGTGAGCCTACAGGACGGCGCCAAACGGCAGTATCAGGCGGAACATCCGCGCAAGCTGCTGGCTCGTGAGCGCACCAAGATCATGCAGCTGGAGCAGGCGCTGCCTGGTCTGATTGGGCTCGCCAGTATCAACGAGTTCAAGCCCGGTACCCGGTTTTTTACCGGACAATACGGCATTAAGGCGGTGTACGAAGAGAGCCTGTTACAACCGGCCGGGTCGGAGATCCTATCGATCGGCAATGCTGAAGTGGTGGAACGAAGTATCCCCGGCTTTCGCGAGTGGTACATCAAGCGCCGCGTGGAAGCGGGCCTGCCGATGCGCGGGCTGATCGCCGCCACGCCCGAAGGTCTGCAAGTAGCCGCCCGCGATTCCGAGGAACTGCGCGAACTGCGCCTGATCGACCCGCAGGACTTTACCGAACTGGTGGAGCTCAATATCTACGGCAACAAGGTCTCGGCCGTATCGTTCGTAGAAAACGAGCTGATCGGCGTCATCATCGACAGCAAGGTCTTTGCCAACGTACACCGACAGCTGTTTGAGCTGCTGTGGCGACATGCCTGGCGGCAGAGCTAGGTGCGGCTACGAAGCCAGGCCAATGATCTTGTAGATCAGCAGCGCGATAGAAACCGCCAGCAGCGTTACGATAATCCGGTACTGCATGACGGCATTCAGTTTGTGTGTGATGTGCCGTCCCAAGTATGCCGCAGCGAGCGAGATGGGGACCAGGAACAAATAGAGCCAGGCGTGGGAGATAGAGAAGGTGCCATCGATAGCACGCGTGCTGAGCGAGATGAGAAAAATGCTGGCGCCGACGGCTGCGGTGGTAGCCCTTACTTCCTGCAAGCTCAGGTTGTGTGCATATAGATAGCCGTTGCGCACATCACCGCCGCCGAAGCCGCCGCCCTGTAAAAAGCCGGACAGAATGCCGATAAACACCGCGTTGCGCCCCCTGGGCCTAGAATTAGGCGTTTCTTTTGCGGCCGCTCCGCTACCAGCACGTAGTCGTTTCTGAAAAAAATACACCACGAATCCTAGCACCACGAACGACAGCAGCAGTTCGCTTAAAACACTCGACAACAAAGCGCCGGCGATGGCGCCAATGAACGATGCCGGCAGCAGCTTGAGCAGCAGATCGGTTCGCAGGTGCTTTCGGAATACGAACACCAAGATGGACGAATTGAGCAGAAAATAAACGGTTGCGAACGTAATGGCTTGCGTCAGCGACATGAACGAGCCGAACAATGGCACAAAGAAGTTGAATCCCGGCAGTGGCACGATGGCATTCAGAACGG
>CAZRWV010000033.1:0-10267 GCA_964603965.1 uncultured Candidatus Saccharibacteria bacterium | reverse complement strand
TAACGACACGGTGATCGGACACGACGTCTGGCTCGGCCATGGCGCGCAGGTCATCAAGGCGGTTCTTGGCAGCCTCTAGGCCTTCCCAGGTAAAGTTCGCCTGGCTACGGTAGTGGCTTTCCAGGACATATAGGCGGAAAACCATCATGTCGTGGATTTTTTCTTGCACCGTTTGCCAGCGGATGCCATTGCCCAGTGATTTGCCAATTCTGCCACCGTTGATCAGCAGGAAGTTGCCGTGCAGCCAGATGTTGGCAAAGCGTTTGCCGGTGACGGGCTCGCTCTGGGCGATCTCGTTGGTGTGGTGGACGGGAATGTGGTCGATGCCGCCGGTGTGAATATCCAGCGTCTCGCCCAGGTACTTGATGGACATGGCAGAACATTCGATATGCCAGCCCGGGAAACCTTTACCCCAAGGGCTGTCCCACTCCATGTCGCGCTGGCGGTCGGTGGGGCTGAATTTCCAGAGGGCGAAGTCGGCGGCATTGCGCTTTTCGGGGTTAGCGGCTACGCGCGCGCCTTCTTGCAGATTGTCTAGGTCCAGCCGAGCGAACGCGGCGTAACCTTCAAACTTGGACGTGTCGTAGTAGATGCCGTCGCTGGTGCGATAGGTGTAGCCCTTGGCTTCTAGCTTTTGTACGAGGTCGATCTGCTCGGCAATGTGCTCGGTAGCGCGCGGCATAACGTCCGGCGTGAGCATGTTCAATGCCTTCATGCCTTCAATGAAGTCGTCGGTGTAGAACTTGGCCACATCCCAAGCCGTCTTGCCCTCGCGGCGAGCGCCCTTTTCGAGCTTGTCTTCGCCCTCGTCGGCGTCACTCACCAGATGGCCGACGTCAGTGATGTTGAGCACCCACTTGGGCTGATAGCCACCGGCGCGCAGGACGCGCATCAGCGTATCCCAGCGCACATACGTAAACCAGTTACCCGCCTGCAGATAGTCGTAAACCGTCGGGCCGCAGGTGTAAACACTGACAGTTGGTGGTGCGAGCGGTTGGAGCTCCTCGGCTTTACGCGTTAGCGTGTTGTAGAGTTTCATATTATTTACCCTTTATGGTGTAGCCGCCGTCCAGCAGGAAATCGCTGCCGGTGATGTAGCTGGCGTCGTCTGAGGCCAAGAATAAAACCATCGGTGCGATTTCTGCCGGCTGGGCGATACGGCCCAGAATGGTGCCGTTGTTAATGCGATTAAACGTTTCTTCATTCCAGTCGTTCACTTGGTCGGTCTCTACGTAGCCGGGGGATACACTGTTAAAGCGGATGCCGCGGTCGCCGTAAGTTTTGGCAAGGGCTTTGGTGATAGAGATGATGCCGGCTTTGGTGGCGGCAAAGGTGAGCGTGCTGGTGGTGGCCAGATTGGATTGGCCTTTGATAGGGGCGATATTGACGACACTGCCGCTGCCCCGCTCCAGCATGCCAGGTAGCGTCGCCTGAATACAGTGCAGCGTGCCCAGTACGTTGGTACGGTATTCTTCGAGCGCTTTGTCGTCATCCATTTCGGCGACGTCTTTCAAAAAGTTGCGGGCGATGCCGGCGTTGTTTACTAATACGTCAATGGGGCCAAGCTTTTCAATCGCAGCAATTGTCGTTGCTTTGTCGGCAACATCAAAAAACACCTTAGTAGAATCGACTAATGCGGTGTGGGTGTCCTGCAATTCCGCAGAGTCAGTCTTGCCATGCACGATTACTTCGTAGCCGTTTGCGTGGGCAGCTTCGGCAATTGCCCGGCCAATACCGCGGCTGGAGCCGGTGATTAAAATTCGTTTAGTCATGAGGGGGAGTCCTGTTCAAGTTGGTGTAGGAGTTCGGTCGCGTAGCGTATACACTCCGATCTTACCTCGTTGAATGGTTTGCCGTCTTCCACCTTGAACCCACTGGCGTAATCGTGACCACCACCGCCCATGTGCTCGGCCAGCTTGGCGGCGATGGGTGTGCCGTTGTTGGCGCGGATGGCAGCGGTAACGTGGCCGTCGTCGTACTGCTTAAAGACAATGCTGGCGCAGACGCCCTGCACCTGCAGCATGTCGAACTGGACCAGGGGCGCGGGGTTGTACAATGGGCTGAACTCGTTGATCTCGGCCTGGGGGATGGATACGTGGGCAATGCGGCCCTCGGCGGTGAACTCCGTGCGTTCCAGTAGCCGACCTTTGTAGCCCAGGATGACGGGCGCCATCTTGCCGTATTCGCGGCGCAGTTCCTCTAGACGGGCGCGCTGGGCGCCGGCGTCGGTCAGATCTGCCATGGTGCGGTAGGTGCTGGCGCGTGTAAGGTCGTTCGTCAGGCCCTGGGTGTCGCCCAGGATGCTGCTCATCAGATGTTCGGCGGCGGCAGTGCTCACCGGCCACTCCAGTTCGCGGGATAGCTTAAAGATCAGCTCGCCGGTGGAGGCGGCTTGGTTGTCCACCAGCATGACGCGGGCAAAGTCGAGCGGTTTGTCGACGGTGGCGTGGTGGTCCAGTACGATTACTGGCCGGCTCTTGAGCCAGCCCCACTGCCCCGCTTTGTCCAGCTGGCCGAATAGTGTGCTGGTGCTGGCATCAACGATAATGCCCAGATCAAAGGTGCTCGGCAGATCGTTGAGCACGCGGTCCCAGCCCTCCAGATAGCGCAGATATCCCGGTACGTCCACGCCGCAGTACAGATACACGCTCTTGCCCAGATCGCCCAGAATGTGCTCCAGCGCCAGTGCGCTGCCTAGGCTGTCGGCATCGGGATTATCGGCCTGTAACACCACAATCTTTTGAGCATCGGCCACGAGGTCTCGTATCTGTTCTTGCATCTTATGCATATTGTAACAGTTTTAAGGGCGCAGCGCTGCTATACTGGCTGTATGGACGAAAAACCGATTGAGCAGCTAGAGGCCCAGCTGGCTGAAGCCCGCTCTCAGATTGCGCCCGGCTCGCGGTGGCAGCACTACAAGGGCGGAAACTATGTGGTGGTGGACATTGCGATTATTGAGCTGACCCAGGAACTGGCGGTGATTTACCGCTCATTGGACCATCCGGCGTCATTGTGGATACGCCCGCTAGTGACGTGGCAGGACATGAAGGAGCACGACGGGGTTCAGGTGTTCCGGTTCCGGCAAGCTGGGCCATAGCCATAGTTGACATGTCTACACACTAGTGCTAAAAATAGCCTAGCGATAAGCATCTCATCAAAGGAGAGAATGACATGGGTGAAATCCGACTAACTTCCAAGGGTAATTGGTCTGCGAATCGTGACATGCGCCTCGCTCAGCTTGAGCAGGTTACTCAGACGGAAGCATTGGTTTCGCGTTTGGGTGCCATAGCTCGGGAGCATGCGAAGAATGAGGCTCGTGCTGAACGCCGAGAGCTTCCACGTGCTCAGCGTTTGGCCGCGTGGTTGCGTGCAGAGCCCATAGAGTCTGGTCCGACCATCTGGCGACGTGTCACGGTGGCTACGGCTGCAGGTCGGACTGTCGCAAGCTACGAACTGACAGGGGGTGGGACGTCGCTGCGGGTGGACGCATGGAACTCCGCGACGCTTTGGACGCTGATGGGCAATGTCCCCCGGTCCTCTGATCAGACAGCACACTACCGCGGTAGTCTGAGTGGTCAGGGAGTTGCTGACGTCGATGAGGCGCTGGCGATGCTAGACGACTCGAGAGGCCTAGTGGTAACGGCGCAGCGGGCCAGTTTTGGCGAATACTAGACTAACCGTCTTCCGTGGCTGTCTACAGTGTCTGCCGCCCCTCAAGGGCGCGGCTCAGCGTAATCTGATCAGCATATTCCAGATCAACACCTACCGGCAGGCCGCGCGCCAGCCGGGTGACCTTCACCGTGCGGTCCGGGCCGATCTGTTGCTGGATGTACAGCGCGGTGGATTCGCCCTCCACGCTGGCGTTGGTGGCCAGAATCACCTCTTGCACGCCGTCTTCGTCGATGCGCTGGACTAGCTCACGGATATGCAGCTGATCTGGGCCAACACCGTCGATAGGGCTGACCAGGCCGCCCAGCACGTGGTAAGTGCCGTGAAAATACCCTGTTTTCTCGAGTGAGACGATATCGAGCGGCTCCGCCACCACTGCTACCAGCGTGCGGTCGCGCCGCGGGTCACTGTATAGGGGTGAGACCTCTTGGCCGGCCGCTATGAGGGCGAACGTCCGGGGGCAGTATTTGATGCCACTATGCAGGGCGGACAGGCTGGAGGCCAGCTGTGAGGCCTTGGCGGGGTCGTGGCGCACCAGATAGTAGGCATAACGTTCGGCCGTGCGCGGCCCCACCCCTGGCAGGTTGCCCAGGGCGTCGATCAGATTGGTCAGTGCCGGCGGCAACAGTTCGGGCATTTAGGTAGTGGGTCCTTGCCTATAGACCCAGGCTGCCTAGGGCGCCCATCATGGGCTGCATCTTCTCGGCAGCGACCTTTTGGCTTTGCTGAATGGCGTCCTTGACGGCGTCCTCTACCCAGCGCTCCAGCTGGCCGATGTCGTCCAGATCGACCATCTCGGGGTCGATGTGGATCTTTTTGATCTTCTGCTCGCCGGTGATCTCTACGCGTACGGCACCGTCGCCCTGCTCGGCTACGATCACTTGCTTTTGCAATTCACGCTGGATCTTCTTTACCTGCAACAACATCTTGGCTTGGTCAAATCTGCTCATACGGTCCCTTTCACAATTAAATCTATTTCATTGTATCAGATGACGCCGGCAACGTACGGCTGAATGTCTCACTGGTAGCGGTATGATGCGGCCAGGCCACAAAATAGACCCGTATCTGATACAGAATAGAGAAGAACAGCAGTGCGCAGACGGCGCCGACACCGATGTAGCGTGCAAACGGGTTACGTGGGAATACGGCGAACCAGCGGCCCAGCAGATGATCCAGTCCGTGCACCATAAACAGATACAGCAGCGGCAGCATGATGACAAACGTGGCCGCGCCCAGACCGATCAGGGCAATACTGACCGCCAGTGCACCCGTCAGATAGGCGGCGCGTACCGAACGTTTGCGGGCGTAGTAATAAGCGCCGAGCGCGCCCAGGGCGAGTTCGGCGGCGTTCAGGAGTGGCAAATGACCTGTCCAGTACAGTGGGTTGCCGTCACTGCGGACACCAATGCTCAAGACTGCGTTGTACAGGTTGCTGGCGATTTGCGACAAAGCGTCGATGTCGCCCGGCAGTCCAAAGGCGGTCAACAGAATGTGCGGGTTGCGTGCTCCGGCGGCAACAAGCGGCGTCAGGATGCCCAAAAACAGCGCTAGCCAAGCGGCGATGTGCACGCGGTGCGTACGCTGTAGCTGCCGCCAGATGACTTTGGCCAGCAGCAGACAGCCCAGTACTTCAAACCACAGCATGCCGGGCACGTACCACAGCGCTGCCGACAGGATAACTATGGCGTAGCCGAGCAATGTGCGGTAGCGCGGTTCGCGCTTGTACCATAGCGCCGTAGCGGCAAAGGCCAAAGAGCTCATCTGCAAGATGAGCGGTGTGCCCAGCCGGGCGGTATGCAGCAGGCCGGCCGAGGTCGCGAATAGCAGTGTGCCCAGCGTAGCGATACGGAATGAGTACCATGGCCGGATAATGGCATAAAACGCCACCACGGCCACGATGCCAAAGCAGGCCGATACGGCGCGCGGTGCAAGCGATTGCACATGGCCATGCTCAAGGACCGCCAGCAGCCAGACAAGCACGCTATACGGCGCATATAGCGGATTGGCGACTATATCGTGCCAGTGTGTGCTGTGTGTGTAGGTGTTGATCTCTGCCTGGCTAAAGCCCGGCAGCAGAATGCCCAGCCGGCGGAAGTACAGCAGATAGGCCACGGCCACCAACCCGGCCACCAGCAATGCCGGCCGCCACAGCCGAAAATACAGCTGCCGCATGCGAGTAAAAAACGGATTCCCAAAGTCGATATGCATAGGCGTGTTTGATTGGTAGTATACACCATCCGGCTGGTGGCCGGCGTGACGGCCTGGCTCGCGTGCTATTCCCCGAACGGGTGGTCGCCCGAGTGCTGCGTGTCCACCGAACGGATGCGCTGCTTGTCGCGGTCAAAGTACAGCTCTACGCCACCGGTGGGGCCGTTACGGTGCTTTTTGATTAGCACGTCCATGATGTTTTTGCGCTCACTGTCGGGGTTGTAGTAATCCTCGCGGTACAGGAACGCCACCACGTCGGCGTCCTGCTCGATCGAACCCGATTCGCGCAGGTCGGATAGCTGTGGGATCTGCGGGCTGCGGCTTTCCACCGAACGGCTTAGCTGACTCAGGGCAATCAGCGGCACGTTCAGTTCGCGGGCCAGTCCTTTCAGCCCACGCGAGATCTCGGAAATTTCTTGCACGCGGTTGTCGCTGCCGCCAAACTTACTGCCGCCACTCATCAGCTGCAGGTAGTCTACGATCACCAGCCCGAGCTTTTGGTTGTGTGCTTCGCGCCGCGCTTTGGTGCGCATATCGCTCACCGTGATGCCCGGTGTATCATCGATGTAAATCTTGGCCTCGGACAGCACGCCCATGGCCTCGCCCAGGCGCTCAAAGTCGTTGTCGGTCAGGTTGCCGGTGCGTAGCGCCCAGGCGTCAACGCCCGATTCCATGGCCAGCAAGCGGTCCACCAGCTGCTCTTTGGACATTTCTAGGCTGAAGATGAGGACGGGCTCTTTGGCTACGGTGGCTACTTTGTGAGCCAGGTTTAGCACGAAGGCAGTTTTTCCCATTGCAGGTCTTGCGGCCAGAATAAATAGGTCGGAGCGCTGCAGCCCAGCCAACATATTGTCCAGGTCGCGGTAGCCCGTCGGCACGCCGCGCAGCTTGGCCTTGTCTTTGTGCAGGTCGTCTAGGCGCTCGAAACTTTCGGCCAGGATGGTTTCCAGACTGACTACGCTCTGTTTGACGTGTTGTTGGCTGACCTCGAACAACCGACTTTCGGCTTCTTCGATCAGCTCTTTGAGTGACTTGGATTCGTCTTGGCCCAGCAAGGCCATGTCGCCGGCAGCAGCGATTAGGCGGCGGCGGAGGGCTTTTTGGGCGACGATGTCGGCATACTGCTCGACGTGCGACGCGGTCGGCACGTAGTTGGTTAGCTCGGTTAGGTAGGCTGGGCCACCCACCATGTCCAAAAAGCCGGTGCCCTTCAGTTGATCGGCCAGAGTTAGAACGTCGATCTGTGAGCGCTTTTCGTACAGCGCTACCAGTGCTTCAAAAATGCGGGCATGGCGGGCGTCGTAAAAGTCTTCGACCCGGATGCTGTCGGCGATTTTGACAATCGCATCAGTATCGATCAGGATGGCGCCGAGGAGCGACGCTTCGGCGTCGAGATTCTGTGGTGGTGCGATACTCCCCTGCTGTGCCATGATACCCTACGATTCTAGCAGCTCGGCCCCGCCGAAGATATTGCTTATGGCTGAGACGTCCGGCTTGGCGGCCGGCACCAGGCCGCCTTCGGCTGTCTGGGCAACGATGCAGACGATCTCGATAGGTGCGCCGTACAGCCGCTCGATAACGTCGGCAAAAATCTTGCGATTCTTGGCCTCGTTAATACGCTTTTGGTGGAATGCGAACTTGAACGCCAGGGTCAGCTTGCGGCCATCGAACTCGGGCTTGGCCATACGGGCAATGCCGTACAGCGTGTTGTACTGCTGCTTGATCTGGTCGAGAGTTTGCTGCCAGAGGTCGGCGATGTCGATGGCGGCGGTGTCGGCGGGCGGCTGGTCTGTGGCGGGCTGCGGTGTTTCGGGAACGTCCGGTTTGGGCGTGTCTTGTGGCACAGGTACCGGCTCTTCAGCAACTAGCCGTTTATGGCTAGTTGGCGGTGTGGTAACGGTGGGTGTGGCGTTTGAGGCAGGCGCGGCGGTAGCTGGCAAAGCGGCCTGCAACAGCACTAGTTCTAACAGCTGTTTGGGGCTGCGGGCGGCGGGTACATCGAGCAGTCGCTGCAACAACGCTAGTGTGGCGTGAGGGTTGGCGGCTGAGCCGTCTAGTACGTCGGCGCGCAGCACGCTGCTCAGCTGGTGGGATATCATGGCGGGCTCGTGTCCCTGGGCATGCAACTCGGCCAGCGTGGCGACGATGGCGCTGCTGTCGGCGCTGGTGACAGCGTCACGCAGGCGCGCAATGTATTCATCTGGCGCTAGGCCCAAGATGTGCTCCACGTCGGCACGGGTAATATGCTCGGCCACACTGCTGGCTTGGTCGAGCAGGCTGATGCTGTCGCGGAAGGTGCCTTCGCCGTGTTGGGCAATCAGGCCCAACGCGTCGTCGTCGATCTGCAGCTTCTCGCCCTTGGCGATCGTCTTTAGGTGGGCGATCACCTGCTCTTCTGGCACCGGTCGTAAGGAGTAGCGCTGCGTGCGGCTGATGATCGTCTCGGGCAGCTTGTGGGCTTCGGTGGTGGCCAGGATGAATACCACGTGGGCCGGCGGCTCCTCCAGTGTCTTCAGCAGCGCGTTGAACGCCTCCTTGGTCAGCATATGGACCTCATCTATGATATAGACTTTGTACTTGGCGGCGGTTGGGGCGATGTTTACGCGGTCGCGCAAGTCACGGATCTCATCAATGCGGCGATTGGATGCGGCATCGATCTCGATAATATCCAGGTGCGCTTCGTCGGTATACGGCAGGCCGTTGATCTCGTGCGCCAGAATGCGCGCGATGGACGTCTTGCCCGTGCCGCGCGGGCCGGTTAGCAGATAGGCGTGGCTAATCTTGCCCTGCTTGATGGCGTTTTCGAGCGTTTGCGTAACGTGTTCCTGCCCGACCGTTTCCGCAAAGGTTTTGGTCCGGTACTTTCGGTATAGAGCCTGCCCCATAGTCGAGCTCAATTATACTCGCCTGCGCTCGGCGCGTCTGTTGTAGAAAAACTGCCTACGCGGCGGTCATCTGGAACTTGTCATAGCAACCGGCACACAGCGACTCGTAGTCGATATTTTGCTCGCCGTCGATGGCCACCTGGCTGCCTTCAAAGATAAACTGGCCGTCTCGCTTGCGGCCGTTGAGCACGGCTTTTTTGCCGCAGCGGCAGATGGTTTTGAGCTCCTGAATCTCGTGGGCGAGCTCCAGCAGACGGGTGGCGCCGGGAAAGCCTTTGGTTTGGAAATCGGTACGCAAGCCGTATGTCAGTACTGGCACGTCGTGACGAGTGGCATACCAGAATAGCTCATCGACCTGCGCGGGTTCCAGGAACTGAGCCTCGTCTACGAGCACGCAGTGGCTATTCGGGAACTTTGCCAGAGCCTGTTCGACGCTTTCACTGGGTTTAAGTAGTATGTCTACCTTGCGGCTAACGCCTAGCCGGGAACTGAGCTGGTCACCGCCCTTGGTGTCGACGGAGGGTTTGATGATCACCGGGCGCATGTCGCGCTCCTGGTAGTTAAACGCTGCCTGAATCAGAGCCGTGGTTTTGCCGCTGTTCATGGCGCTATATCGGAAATACAATTTGGCCAAAGTCGCTACCCTTTCTCTGGTAACGTATTGTAGCAGATGATAACTACTGAATGCCGGTCACGAGCAGTCCTATAAAGCTGATTGCAACACTCGCCCACATCAGTTTTTGGTGTTCGCGTTCGTGCAGGAACAAATATGAGCCAAAAACGGTGAGCGGTACGGTGAGTGCAGTAAAGGCAGTAATGAGCGAGACGTTGTCGGCATGGAAGATGGCGTACACATAAAATGCCCCGCTCAAGCCGTTCGTCAGGCCCATGAAGCTGGACCACCGGAAATCGTGCCGCGTCAGCTTGCGGAAGTTGGCCCTGGAGGCGTCTTTGCCGGCCAGTATAATCATCGCCACTGTTTGCGCCGTCCAGCCAGCCAAAAAACCACCTCCGACTTGCATGTGTCCCAGGATGGCCTTCTCTGTTACGAGGCCAATACCTAAGCCAACAGCGCTGATGAGCGTTAGGACAATAGTGCTCGTGTGCAGCTTGCGGTGATCGTTATCCGCGTTCTTGAACGGCGCCCAGATGGCCATGAGGGCAGCGGCAAGTATAATCGTGGCACCAATGAATGTGGCATACTCAGACCTTCGCCCAAGATAGTCCAACCAAGTAAGATAACTACGATCTCGTAGAAGCGGTTAATGGTTTGGAACGGCGCAACAGCCATTTTGCCTATCACCTTGAACATGGTCCAGTTGGAAATGGCCATAGCCACACCCTCTATAACGAGTAACAGGCCTAGCCACCAGCTCCAGTAGATGTCGTGTGGTAGTAGTACTAGGGCTGTGAAGTAGCCTACGGGCAGCACGCCCAGCAGATAAGAAAGTGCCGGTGGGAAGGTCGCCGGTATGGTAGACTTTTGCGCATAGCGTCGCTCAACC